>JBCBOC010000083.1:0-9441 GCA_039821475.1 Cyanobacteria bacterium J06632_22
ACCTGAAAAAACATTATCTGCGTTATGGATGTAGAAGGCGGGCAGGTGAGACTTCACCATAACAGCGAGACGAGCCCCATCGGACGGAGCGAATGTCATCGACAAAAAATAATCTGGACCATTTCCAGCTTCTTTAAGCTGCCAAAACCAACTGCGCAGGTTACTCATCTCGTGACGCATACGTTCTGTTGTTCTCTGACTCAGTTCGCAGACTCATTAAGTCTGTCTTCCGCAGATTTAAGTCGACTGACCCAATCAAAAACGATACACAAAGAATATGGCTTTAGAAGCTGTAAAGCAGGAGGCGCATGACTACTGGCGTTTCGCTCCTTTTAACACGGCCAATCTGCCCAATGCTTGAATGTGCCTACTTAGCTGGCCAGATTGAACCGCTGTAACTTTGCATCCAACATCTTTGGCAGCGATTTTTTGAGTTCTGTTTTGTTTTTAAAGGACAACTTGTGCTGTGGCGCCAGGTCAAAGGGGAACTGCCCTGCCATGTCTGCCCGTTCGTATTGTAACAACAACAGCTGCTCGGCCCGTTTCATGCTGAGCGCGTACCCCAACTCCACACAGACTGCAGGGTTGGGCACCAGCAGCGTTGGGCTGCCATCCATTTCCGCAATGGGGGTGCCGTCAGCAATAAACAATAGACAGCGACGAATCTTTCGCATCAAATTGCTGTTTAGCCGTATAGCCCCCTGACTGAGCCGATGGGATTCCACCAACGTAACGGGTATTCGCGATTTGTTGTTAAACTTCTCGACAAAGGTTTCAATCTCATCCCGTAACCAGTCCCCCGACTCCGGGTACTCGTCCTGGGAGCACAGGAAAATGGTGGGCTCCAGATTTGCCAGCGAATCGGCTTTGGTAAAGTAAATTTCGTGGCTAATCAGGTCGATATTGGCTATGGAGTAGGTGCCACTGCCTTCAATGTAAAACTCGACCAGATCCCCTTCCAAGTAACGCTGGAACCAGTCTGCCTGCTTAACATCTTCAATATCTTCTAAAAAGTCGGCCCGCAGCGCCGACTTGAGCAGGCTATTTTTGGCCAGGCGTAGATCGTGGGGACGCTGCTCCAGTGCCTTGATGGGTTCGTAATCCTGCAAATACCAGGCCTTCAGCGCGATAATGGCCATCTTTCCTAGCCCGCCCTACGAATTAGTACATTTGCATCATTTTGGATGCACTGCACTATCCTATACCAGCACGCCTCAGGCGGCTACCACACCCCTAAATGATTTAATGCTGCTCATGCAAGTGGCGCTGACGCAGCCATTATTTTTAAGTGGTCACCTGACCACCCAACTTTAAAACAACAGCACCTGATGGTCTCTCTGAGGAACCTGCGTCAGTTGCTAAAGACAATGCAGAGATGCGCCGGTTGAGCGTCCACTCAAGAACCGTTGCATAGCTCCCAGGTTGCTAGCAGTTGCAGGTATCAGCCTTACACATCAGGCGCTGGGTTAGACGAGACAGATCGGGCGAATACAACAGCGAAGACCTCGTGTTACTAGGGTTTTACAGACGGGGTCTCGGCGTTAACTCAAGTGTTATGCCGAGCTGTTTAATCTGTCAGGGAGGACGGTTTTCCCTGTCCTCAATTTCAATAATAGGAGAGAATCACCCCCTTGGGATCACCCGCCAACAAAGTTAACTAACTGGGGATCGACAACTTTCATGACACCACTCAATGCACTAGCACTAGAACCTAGAACCGCTCTAGATTCGTCCTAACCTTATCCGTCTAATCACCGATCAAATTCGAAAAGAAACTTTTTGAACTTAAATTTCTTTTGCAACTTTTTGAGTTGATTATCTACTCTGTCGTTGCCTACAGAGACACGGTGTGCAGTACCCCTGAAGGCAATCTGCGACGCTATTGCTGTGGGTGTCCAGCGAGCCCGCTATACTCGGGCAGACGATTAAACGGGATAAATACTATGGCTGGGGTCGTCGCGGCAGGACATCGCAAAACAGCAGACGCCGCGGCGGCGATGCTAGAGGCCGGGGGGAACGCCTTTGACGCAGCGGTCGCCGGGGTGTTGGCGGCCTGTGTGGCCGAATCAGTCCTCACCTCCTTAGGGGGCGGCGGTTTTCTGCTTGCCCACACCGCTCAAGGGGAAAACGTCCTGTTTGACTTTTTTAGTCAGACGCCGCAGCGGTCGCCTCAGACCGGTCGGGCACTCGACTTTTATCCGATTGAGGCCAACTTTGGCGATACCACGCAAACCTTTCACATTGGTCTAGGATCCATGGCGGTGCCTGGCGTTTGGGCGGGGCTGCTACAGGTTCATCGGCGGTTGGGGCAGTTGCCCTTGGCCGTGGTGGCCGAACCTGCGATCGCACTGGCGAAGCAGGGGGTCGCCGTTAATCCTTTTCTGGCCTATGTCTACCAAATCCTGGCCCCTATCCTCACAGCCAACGCTGACACCCGTGCCCTCTACGCCCCTAGCGGTGACCTCCTCCAGGCCGGAGCAACGCTGCAAATGCCCGGCTTTGCCGATACCTTGACCCACCTGGTTGCCCATCCGGACGACTTTTACCATGGTGACCTTGCCCAGCACATTGCCCGTGCCAGTGCAGACCAGGGCGGCTCATTGATAATGGACGATCTGAGCGCATATCGGGTGATTGAACGGGTGCCCCTCAAGACCCAGTATCGCGGCCATACCCTACTCACAAACCCACCCCCCAGTTCTGGGGGGACGCTGATTGCCTTTGCCCTGCAGCTTTTGGCCTCAGTTAACCTCGCCGACACTTCCCATGGCAGCGCCGCCCACCTGCGCTGTCTCAGTGCTGCTATGCGGCTGACCAATGTTGCCCGTCGCGATGGCTACGATGCCCGCCTATACGATGCCAACATTGCCGCTGACTTACTTTCGGCCGCTCACCTCAGCCCCTACCAGCAACAGTTGCAGGCCATAGCGCGCAACTGCACGAATAAACTCGGCAGCACCACCCACCTCAGTGTTATCGACCGTCAGGGTAATGCTGCCAGCGTCACCACCTCCAACGGCGAAGGGTCCGCCTACGTGATTCCCCACACCGGCATCATGGTCAACAATATGCTCGGGGAGGAAGACCTCAACCCTCAAGGCTTTCATCGGTGGCAGCCAAACCAGCGGATCTCGTCGATGATGGCACCGACCATGGTCCTTCAACAGGGTCAGCCCGAGCTAGTTCTGGGCTCCGGTGGTTCCAATCGCATCCGGACTGCCATCCTTCAGGTCATCTCTAACCTGATTGATTTCAATCTGCCGTTGACCGCGGCCGTCACCGCCCCCCGCATCCATTGGGAAAACGGTTTGTTTCATTTAGAACCCGGCGCACCGGTCAAAGATACGGAAATTTTAGACTGTGGACAGATCTTCCACTGGTCTGACCAAAATATGTTTTTTGGCGGTGTCCACGCCGTCAGCCCCCAGACTGGTGCCGGTGACCCCCGTCGCAGCGGCGTGGTCATCCAGGTCTAGCCTCCTATCCCACCCCAAAAACGCTAGAATTGCCGCTGTTCTACTGAGAAATCACCTATGTCACTGGACCTCACCCGCTTCTATCGGGCGGCGAACCCGAGTCGACCGCTCAAGATTATGCAGCCTGAGGACCGGCAATACTATATTGACTTCTCTTCTGTGCGGGGGGGCGATATTGTCCGCGAGCTAGACCGCACCATTGCCCGCCTTTCTCCAGATATTCCGACCACCCAGCTCTTTACGGGCCACATTGGCTGCGGCAAATCCACCGAACTCTTTCGCCTCAAAGCCGAGCTAGAGGGCCAGGGCTTCCATGTCGTTTATTTTGAGTCCGATCGTGACTTAGAAATGGCCGATGTGGACATCAGCGATATCTTGCTGATGATTGCCCACCAGGTGACGGACAGTCTGGAGCAGACCAACATCCGCCTGCGGCCCTCTTCCCTCGAAAAGCTCTTTCAAAATTTGGTAGATACCCTGCAAACGCCAATGGAGATCGGCGATGTTAGCTTTTCCGTCGGGATTGCGGCCATTACCGCCCGTGCCAAAGAAAGCCCCGAAATGCGTAGTCGTATGCGTCAGTACCTGGAGCCCCGCACTAAAAATATTATTGATGCGATCAATAGCGACTTACTAGAAGTTGCGATCGCATCTCTCCGCAAACAGGGTAAAAAAGGGCTCGTGGTCATTGTCGACAACCTGGACCGCATTGACCCAGTCGAACGGGCCAATGGCCGTACTCAGTCCGAATATTTGTTTGTCGACCGGGGCGAACAACTCCGCAGATTAAGCTGTCACGTCGTTTACACGGTTCCGCTGGCGTTGATTTTCTCTAACGATCTGCCCCGACTGGCCAATCGTTTTGGCGTCGCGCCCAAGGTGCTGCCGATGGTACCGATCCAAACCCGCAGCGGAGACCCTGCCCCTGCCGGACTGGCCCTCCTCCAACAGATGGTCTTGGCTCGTGCCTTCCCCCAGTTAAACTACAACGAACGTCGCGATCGGATCTCCGACCTGTTTGTAGACCCCACCACCCTGACCCGCCTTTGCAACATAAGCGGTGGCCACATGCGTAATCTGATGCGCCTCCTCTACGGTTGCCTGCAAAAAAGCGACCCTCCGTTTTCCCCCGCTACCCTCGCTGCGGTCATTCGAGACGAACGGGACGCCCTCATCACCCTGATCGATGAGCAAGAATGGCAGCAGCTTTTCCAAGCCGTCAGTAACGCCGACGTCCTCGGCGACGAGGCCTACAATCTGCTGTTGCGAAGTCTCTTTTTATACGAATATCGTGACGATGATGGTCGCTGGTTTGCATTGAATCCAGTTTTAAAAGAGACCCGTCGGTATCAAACTTGGAAGCATGAAATAGTGAAATAGAGAAGGCAGAAAAGGATATCTGTTCACTTACCCCACGTTAGGGGCGCCTATCTTATCGCCTCACCGCCTCACCCCTCACCTGTGCAGCGCTCCCATGTCCTCTCTCATTCTCAACCACAACCAAGCTGCCCTCGATAACCTCCAGCGGGCACTCAACCTGGGGCAGGGGCAGTTTTCTTTGATCATTGCACGGGTCAACTACCATCGACTCCAGCAGATACTATTGCACGCCCTGGCGCGCACCCAGTCGTTTCAAGGGGTAGCGCTGACCGCCAGCGTGACATCACTGCGGGACGTTTTAATTCAGGACACCGTATCTGTCCCCCAGGCTATTATGGTGACTGGCTTTGATCAGGTTCAAAAGCTCGATCTTCTCTTCAAGGCGGCCAACCTGGGGCGTGACGAATTTCCGAAAACCTTTCCTTGCCCTGTGGTGCTGTGGATGAGCGATCCAGCGCTGCAACAGTTTAACCAAAAGGCCCCGGACTTCAAGAGCTTTGCCGCGGCACCCATTCAATTCGACTATCCCGTTGCAGAGCTGACCCGTTCCCTCCATGCTGCTGCCAATGCTCTTTTTCAAGACATTCTTGACGGCACGGATGATCCCATCGGCACTACGGTCCTGCACCTTCCCCCGGTTCAGCCAGCCCTGCGGTCCTTGGTCGAGCACGAATTGCCCTTTGCCTTAGCAGACCTGGAGCGCTACCAAGCCACCCTTGATCCTGATCTGTGGGCCAGTTTGCAATTTCTCAAGGGTCGAGAAGCGCATAATCCCGGTGAAATGGAGCAGGCCCGAGACTGCTATGAACAAAGCCTCACCCACTGGCTCGTTACCGAATCGGACGACGTTCCAGAAACAACACAGGACAAACAGGCCGTGCTGCTGTTTCACCTTGGCCTCTGGTGGCGCAGTTATGCCGTCCTCCAGCGGGTCATCTACCGATCGGCCTGTGAGCAGGCCCGCGTTTACTTTGAGGAAACCCTGGCTAACTTCCGACAACAGCAGCGCCCGGATCGAACGGCGCGCTTCATCCACGCCCTGGCCGAAGTCTTACAAAAGTTGGGGGACTGGTCTGCCCTCGAAGCCGTTGCCCAAGAGGGGGTCCAGCTACATCAGGGGGACTTGGTACGGCTCGCGCGCGACTATGGCTATTTGGCGGAGGTGTCCATCGCTCGCGAAGCCTGGGCTGCGGCAGAAACCTTTGCGGCCCAGGCGTTAGATCAGTCCCAGCGGGCCGTCAAAATCGTGACCCGTCAGCGGCCTGATCTTCCCCCTGGCGATGTTTCCGTAGACTCTGTCTCCCCCCAATCTGTGCTCATCTCCCTGCGCTATCACCAGGGGTGGTATCACTTTCTCCTAGGCCAGGCGCGGCTTCATCAAGGGAATATCGCAGCGGCCCTAGAGGATTTGAACAACGCCCGCCAACAAACGGGCCCCAGCTACGACCTCCCCCTGTTTCGTAAGATTCTGGCCACCCTACAATCCCTTTATTTTCTCCAAAAGGATTATCTCCAAGCTTTTGCCCTCAAGCTGGAGCAGCGCCGGGTTGAAAATCTATTTGGTTTGCGGGCCTTTATTGGGGCCAGCCCCATCCAGCCCTACCACCAAACGCCTTATCTAGAAGAGCCCGATCTCGCAATTCTCTCTGCTGAAATCCGCGCTTCAGGTCGCCAGCAGGCGGTCGATAGCTTGGTTAATCGTTTACTTCAGCCCCGCTATCCCCTGATTGTTATTCACGGTCAGTCCGGCGTGGGCAAAAGCTCTATTCTCAGTGCAGGCCTGTTGCCAACCCTGATGCAAACCACCCACGAGGGCCGCATTACCGTCCCGATTTTAGTGAATAACTTTCGAGACTGGGAAACTCAGATTCAAAAGTCGCTGGTCAAAACCCTCGTCATTCATCCCCAGCTCACCGTCCGTGACCCCCTGCAATATTCGCTCAAGGCTGCTGATAGCTCAACTACGGATCTGGGCCTTTCTCTGCCGGCCCTGCCACCCGCCCAGGAAGCGGGACTAGATTCGCCCATGGCGAGCCCAGAGGCCCTGCTCGAACTGTTTCGTCAGCAAACCGAGGCTTACCGTCAGGTGGTGCTGGTGTTTGACCAGTTTGAGGAGTTCTTTTTTGAGCGACCCGAATTGTGCGATCGCACCCTTTTTTATCGCTTCCTTAAAACCTGTCTCGATGAACCCTATATCAAGGTTGTCCTGTCCCTTCGGGAAGACTACCTCCACTACCTACTGGAATGGGACCGCTACGCTGACCTCGATGTCATTAACAACGACATCCTCAGTAAAGATGTTCGCTATTATCTGGGCAACTTCTCCCCTCAAAATGCCGAGACCCTGATCCGCCAGCTTACCGAAAGTGCCCAATTCTACCTGGACGACGATCTGATCACAGCTCTGGTGCAGGATCTGGCCGCAGAACAGGGTGAAATTCGCCCCATCGAACTGCAGGTCGTTGGGGCAGAGCTTCAGCGCGAAGGCATTACCACGCTGTCCCAATACCAGCAGCTCGGCAGCGAACCCAAAGAACAGCTCGTCCAAAATTTTCTGGCCCAGGTCATCCACGACTGCGGCCCCGAAAACCAGACCCTGGCCCAAGCCGTCCTCTACCTCCTTAGCGATGATGCCAGCACCCGCCCCCTCAAAACCCACCAGGAGCTCGAAGAATCCCTGGCGCTGGCGGGCATCATGCCTGACCCCAGCCAGCTCAGACTGGTCCTACAAATTCTGGTAGGTTCCGGCATGATCTTCGAACTGCCTGAGGTCTCCGGCGTCCGCTACCAACTTGTCCACGACTACCTGGTGGACCTGATTCAAAAACAGGACATGCCTGGCCTGATTGCCGCCCTGCAAGAAGAACGTCGCCGTCGCCGCCAAACCGAAGACCAGCTTCGTGCTGCCCTGCAAGATCAGGCTAAGGCCTTAGCCGACACCACCCGCGAACGCGAACGGGCCGAACAGGCTGAAATTAGCGCGCTTGTTTCTGTTTCCCAGGCCCGTCTGCTGTCCCACGATCATCTGGGGGCCCTCCTGGCCGCTGTCAAAGGAGGGCGTCGCCTGGCGAGCATCCGCGCCAACCTGGCCCTACAGATGCAAACCGTCTTTGCCCTGCGCTGTGCCCTCCACACCGTCCGCGAAAAAAATCGACTTACGGGCCATCACGACTGGGTCCTTCAGGCGCGCTTTAGCCCCGACGGTGACTATTTGGTCTCTGCCAGCGATGATGGCACCGCCCGCCTGTGGAGTACCGCTGGCGCGCGTCTAAAGACTCTCGTAGGCCACCGGGGCAGTGTCCTGGACGTCGCCTTTAGTCCAGACGGCACGCTGGTGGCCACCGCCAGCGATGATCGCACCTTACGCCTTTGGCATGGCCCTGCTAAATATGCCAGTGAACCAATCGATCCGCAGGCTCCGAAACCGGTCGATGGACAGTTTGGAGACCAGACGAGCGATGCCATTCACATTTTTGAAGGTCACACGGGTGCGGTCACCAGTATTGCCTTTAGCCCCAGCGGTCAGGGCCTTGTCAGTGCCAGCAACGATGCCACATTGCGCCTGTGGACCCTGACGGGCTCCTTGATTCGCACCTTTGAGGGGCATACCGACTGGGTGCGCAATGTGGCCTTTAGTCCCGTTGGCGAATACCTTGCCAGCGCCAGCGAAGATGGCACCGTTCGCCTCTGGCGGACTGATGGGGAACTACTCCAGACTCTGATTGGCCACTCCGGCTGGGTGTTAAAGGTTGTCTTCAGCCCCGACGGCCAGCTGTTGGCTTCTAGCGGCGACGACGGCACGGTCCGCCTCTGGAACCTTGACGGTCAGTTGCTCGACACCTTCGAGGGCCACACCGACTGGGTCCGTGGCCTCACCTTTAGTCCCGACGGCCAGTCCCTCGCCAGCGCCAGCGACGACCAAACCATTCACATTTGGAGTCTCGAAGGCCCTATTCTACAAACCCTCCGCGGACACCGCAGCAGTGTTCTCAGCGTGGATTTTAGTCCCCAGGGCCATCAGTTGGTCTCTGCCAGCGACGACGACACGATTCGTCTCTGGCAGCTCCCTGGCCACCCTGAACCCCGCTGTGAAGGCCACCGGGGTATTGTTTGGGATGTCTGCTGGCAGCCCACCCCCGAGGGCACGATGTCTAACCGTTTGGTCACCGGTGGCGCAGACAACACCGTCAAACTGTGGGATGGCGACGGTAATTTGTTGCGCACCCTCGATCATCATCGCCGCAGCGTCTACGGTGTTGCCTGGAGTTCCCACGGCGACTACTTGGCCTCTGCTGGCGCCGACGCTATTGTCAAACTTTGGACCCCCACCGGTCAGCTGCTGGGCGAACTTACCGACCATCAGGATGCGGTCTGGTCCATAGACATCAGCCCTGACAGTCGATACATTGCCACCGCGGGCGCTGACCGCACCGTTCGGCTATGGCGTCCTGATGGTGAGCTGCTGCAAACCTGGCGAGGCCACCAAAGCACGGTGTGGAGTGTGGCCTTTAGTCCCGACGGTCAGCATCTGATTTCCGCCAGCGAAGACAGTACTCTGCGTCTCTGGCACCTTACAGACGGCCTG
>JBCBOC010000224.1:0-6325 GCA_039821475.1 Cyanobacteria bacterium J06632_22
AAACGTCAAAGCTAACAATTAGGCCTGATAGACTCCTAGGCCTGAATCAGCGAATAGCCAAACCTCCCTTCTCCCAAAACTTCTGTCAGTGTCTTGAGGATTTTGTGGCTGTTATCGTGGGGGCCATTCACAAAAAAGGGTCGACTGTGATAGCCAAAGGTGATCGATTCTAGGGTGTTACTTCGGGGGCCGAGCTGTGGCTGGGCCTTAGAGAAGTCGTAATGGGGTTGAAGGCCCAACTGTTCGGCGTAGGCCGCTGCACCAAAAACAACAGATTGAGCCTGCTTCAGCGTAATGTCAATAAAGGGCTGCTTGAACGACGCTTCGGCAATGTTCAGCATTTTCTTGTACTTGCTTTTGCCCATGCTAGAAGGGGGAATGGCCCGCTTTATCCCCAGGCACCAGTAGTCAATCATAAAGCTGCTGACGAGGTACTGCTCCCGAGCTTCGCGGGCAATGAGAATACTGGCAATGCCCCCCCAGCGAATGGGTCGGATCCTCCAGCTCGTCATCGGGAATATCAGCTTGCACGTGGTCAAGCAGAATATCTACTGCGCCTTGGTTCATCACACATTCCACAAGCGGCGGCAGGCTGCCGTCGTCAATTTCTTTAGCACCTAGGTGTGCAATGCGTTTGGCTTCGGACGCGGCAGCCTGGTTGCGAACCACCTTGGTGACCTCAGCGGGGCGGAGGTTGAGCTTACGGGCAATCTTCTTGGGGGAAAGGTTGCGATCTCGCAACCGGGCAATCTCTTGTATTTGCTCAGGTGTCATGGACATAGGTTGAGAAGCTATAGCGCTCGCCACTTTGCTTAGAACAGTTCTGGCTGTGAAACCCTTGCTATGGTCGCCAAGTGGCCTGCAACTGCGCACAAACGTTTGTGGCGGTTGCTATACATAGCATCCTTATTTTATCGACGAGGACAACAATATCTGCCCAGACCATTGATTTTCAAAAGAAGTCTTGATTTTTACCTGAGATGTTAGAACAAGATAGTTTAATTTTTCAACACTGCGTTGTAAAGCCCCGTTGCAACAATACTGGGCAAAACGATCACAGCCATCAGAAAAATAGAACTTAATATCGAAAGCTCAGGCAGGCCTTCAGGTAGGCCTATCAGAATCAGGCAAAGCAACAAGCCTGATAGGCTCCAGCATAGTTGAGAAAAGCTACAGGATGCCGCGCAGAAAAGCCTGTATGGGGTTGTTTTTCGTTTGGAGTGACGACCGATGCGTAACCCACTCCAGAAGCCGGAAAAAGTCCAGGCTAGAAACCAGCCCATGCCTAAATAGTCATAGAAATTTGCTCTTGCAGTACTGATGAGGCTGCCAACGAGCACCGGCAATACGACACCTGAGATCGCACCCTGCATCGTGGATCTTAGCCACCTGTCAGGTATCGGGGCTAAATGACCCAGCACTTGCCTTTGTAAGCTGCTAAAAACAGAAACTTGGAGAACAACCAGTCCTACAACGATGGCAATTTCTATCAAGAGATAACGTGTCAGTCTCTCTTGTTGGTAGGCAAGGGTGTGTAACCCAATCAAGAGCCCCCAACTCACCACCGAGTTTGCCAGACTGAGCAAGCTCAGTATCAGTAATTTCAGTGTGTGCCAGGTGTTAAAGGGCATTTAGTGCGATAGCTATACACGTCGATGGTTACATCAGTGACATCTGTTCATCGTCGGTATTGGTTACCGTGCGATTCACTACCAGTGACGGGCGCTCGGGCACCTCATAGCCCAAATGCTTCCACGCTGCAGGTGTAGCAATGCGTCCGCGGGGTGTGCGTTGCAGGTAGCCAATTTGTAGCAGATAGGGTTCGTATACCTCTTCGATAGTCTGCGAATCCTCGCCGGTAGAGGCGGCCATGGTGTCCAGTCCAACGGGGCCACCGTTGAAGTTTTCGATCATCACCGTCAGCAGGCGACGGTCAGTCCAGTCGAGACCGCAGGGGTCTACGTTAAATAGCTCAAGGGCTTCAGCCGCAATGGCTTCGGTGATGGGGCCGGAGGCTTTTACCTGCACATAGTCGCGTACGCGACGCAGTAGGCGGTTGGCGATTCGCGGGGTGCCTCGGGCCCGGCGGGCTATTTCGGTAGCACCGGCGTCTTCGACTTCGGTTTTGAGCACGCCAGCGGTGCGTAGAACAATTTGGGTCAGCTCGTCCAACTCGTAAAACCGCAGGCGCTGAATCAGACCAAAGCGGTCCCTAAGGGGCGAGGACAGGGCACCCACCTTTGTGGTGGCCCCAATCAGGGTAAAAGGCTGTAGGGGGATGCTGCGGGTACGGGCGCTTTGGCCTTTGCCAATGGTGATGTCCAGCCGCGAGTCCTCCATGGCCGGATACAGGATTTCTTCGGTGACGCGAGAGAGTCGATGAATTTCGTCAATAAATAGGATGTCGCCCGCCTTGAGGTTTACCAGCAGGCCGGCAATGTCGCGAGGGCGCTCTAGGGCTGGGGCGGTGGTAATTTTGCAGTCCACCTGCATTTCCTGGGCCAAAATCAGGGCCATGGTGGTTTTGCCCAGGCCGGGGGGACCATACAGCAGCAGGTGATCTAGAGGTTCTTTGCGGGATTTGGTGGCTGCGATCGCAATCCCTAGGACTTCCTTTAAGGCCTTTTGCCCAATGTAGTCGGCCAAGGACTGAGGGCGAATGCCGTCATCGTTGCGCGATAGCTCATCGGCCCGAGCTTCACTTTCTAGCAGTTTATTTTTAGCCGCCTCAGCGGACTTTGGTGTCGTGGCATTTGCAGCTGCAGCCTTGGATTGAGGTGATTTTGTCTGCCGGCCTTGGGGGGATTCGTCAGGCTGCTTGGAGGAGATGATCGCCATGGGATAAACCAAAGACAGACAAATGTACTATACCCGAGTTTCGAATAGATGGCGACGGCCAGTGAGGGGAAAGTGCCGCCTCGCCACCCTACCTTGTCTGCTGAGTGGCACTGTACAGCCGATAGGTATCTGCCTGGAGACGTTCAATGTCCTCGTCGGCAAGGCGTTCAACGTAGTTGACTTTCACCTCTTCCAGCAGATCAGAGACCAGCTGCTGTAGCTCAGCCAGCATATTGTCTTTTTGGATCTCTTCTCGCAGATGTTGGCCAAAGCTGCTGATCAGTTGGGCGGTAAGCTCGCCGCCTCGTTCGTCGGCTAGGGCCGATTTGACCACGCCATAGAGGTTCTTCGAGACTTCTGCGGAAATTTGCTGGGTGAGCTGTTGGGACAGGTCGTTAAAGCCCGGCAAGAACTTTAGCCCTTGGTAAGCCGGTGCTTGAGCCAATGCCCCATCCACGCTGTGGGCCAGTAGCGCGTCCAATTCCGGTTTGATCTGAGGCAGCACCTGGTACACCACCAAATGACTCAGCCGGTCGGTAATGGTTTGCACCTCGTCCACACCGTTCAAATCGATGTAGCGACTTTGGTTGGTGGCCTCAAACAGCCATCGTGAAATCTGACCGTCCTTGATGACATTTTGGGTCTGATCGATGATGCGCAGGAAAACCACCTCGGTCAGCTCCACAGCAAACTGGCTAATCATCACCCGATTGAGGCGACTGCGAATCGGTTCCAGATTTACCAGGCAGGACTGGTTCAGGCGAATGACCACAGGCACGACCCGTAGCCATCGCCAGAAGGGCAAAAACAGCGGTAAGTCGTACAGTCGCCAGAGCATGGCGTCAAACCAGGTGGTGCCTGGGTGACGACGACTGAGAATGTAGGTGCGGGCCAAGAACTCTAGGCCAAACAGCGCTACAAACCACAGATCAACTAGGAAGAATCGATCGGTGGGCAGGCCATTAAAGTCAATGCCGCGCCAGTAATTGGTTTCAATTAGCGGCCGAATCGCGTCGTTGAAAAAGGCCGATTCCTGCTGCCAGCCTGCCTGGGCCAGATAGTCGGCATCCCAAAAGGCCGTCATCGCCGCTTTGGACGAATCCTCATCCAGACGCTCGCGAAATTCATTCTTGATGCGTTCTAGCGTGCCGGACTTATCGGCGACTTCAAAGGGGTTGGTGTCGATCATTTCGATGCTGCGATCGCGAACCTGTGATAACAGCGCCTCTGCTTGTCGCGACTCCAATCCCGTTGCGGCAATTTGATCTTCTAAATCGTTCACCAGATCCAAATAGGCCACTGTAAACCGCTCAGGCTCAATTCCCTTAAATGTGGCTCCGTACCATTCGGTTACCCCTGGCATAAAACGGAGGTATACATCCCGAAAGGCAATGTAGCTGTAGTCAAAGGCCACCAGCCCTAAATTTGCCGCAGCAATCACTGCCATCAGACGCTCGAACCAGGAAAATTTGCGGGGACGGCGACGGCGAGGGCGACGGGGGAAAGCAGAACGGGAGAGGGCAGCCATGCGGAAATGGAATCGGGGACACCCTAGCCTAACCAGCGACGCTGCCCAGACACAGTAACCCACGGTAGACTTAAATAAATGACTTAACGTTTCTTAATAAGACGAGTTTATGACAACTGCTGCGGCTCCGGCTCAACTGGGTACCCACTGGCACTGGCGTGAGTTTCAGGTCTACTACACACGCAATGGTGAGCCGCAGACCGAGCGGCCGCCGCTGTTGCTGGTGCATGGTTTTGGCGCGTCCACGGACCACTGGTTGCACAATATTGCTGAGCTAAAGCAAGATTTTGAGGTGTGGGCCATCGACCTAATTGGCTTTGGTCGGTCGTCTAAGCCCAGCGGCGGCTACAGTGCCGAGCTATGGCGCGATCAACTCCATGAGTTTGTTCAGCAGGTGGTGGGACGTCCGGCAGTGCTGGCAGGTAACTCCATCGGCGGCTATAGCTGTCTGTTTACGGCGGCTACGCGACCTGCGTCGGTGGCCGGGGCGGTGCTACTCAATGGGGTAGGTTCCTTTACCGATCAGATGCCTGACACGGAGCCGAATCCCTTTAAAGAGGCTGTCGGCAAGATGATTAAGGCCATTATCCTCAGTCCCATTCCCAGCTGGATTGTGTTTCAGTTTGTTCGCAACAAGTCCTACATTCGTAAAACCCTAAAGCAGGTTTATGTCAATCAGGACGCCGTGACCGATGAGCTGATCGACAACATTTACCGACCGGCTACGGAACCGGGTGCACCAGCGGCCTTTGCGGCGTTATTCAAGGCAGAGCGGGGAGAACGGGTGGATGTGTTGCTCAATCAACTCCAGCGTCCGCTGATGCTGTTGTGGGGGACTAAAGACCCTTGGATGGATTGCCAGGACCGTAGCCGTCTGTTCCAAAAATATTACAGCGATATTGAGGAACACTTTCTTGATGCGGGACACTGTCCTCACGATGATCGTCCGGAGCTGGTGAACCCGCTGATTCGCGATTGGACGATTCAGCGATTGAGTGACGGTGTGGGGCCCTCTGCTTGAGCCTCCGAGTGAGGTGATTACCTGGAGCACACAGTGCGCCGTGACCTATAATCCGGTTCAACCTGTTTGTTCTGTTCTTGTTACGACATCATGTTGTAGCTGCAAAAAGAAAAACCCCAGCATTTCGCTGAGGTTTAGGGGTGTTGTCTCTGAGGTGAGGAGAAGTCTTAAGGTTATTGACCTTTCGGTTAGGCGTTAAGCCGCGCTATCTCGTATGCCAAAATCTCGTACGACGAGGTATAGAAGAGGGCATACGACTGAAAGAGAGAGCGTAAGCGTTAGGCAGATCCACAGGCCCTGTGCCTGTTCTGGTGTGATGGGAAGTGCGGCGATGTGAATCATAGCTACAGTCTCCTTGGAAGTGATGCTTGCGGTTCATTGGTTACTACAGGCTCATAGCAACTATTCCTGATGAAATATCAATGACAAGGATGGTTCGGTTTCAGGCTCGATGTCAGTCCTTTGACTCGATGGTTTTATCTTCTCTCAAACGGCTAGGGCCGTAGGTGACATCATCCTAGAGATAACGGTGATAATTTGGCGGGCAGGCGTTGCGGTGCGTCAACAACAGCTGTGATGTTGCCAACAACAAATTTGTGATCTATGTCATAACTGTTCTGGGTTATAGCTGTTCTGGCCAGGGTCGAGGTGCTGTTGTTCGTTTGATATATAGCGGGTGCCGAGGCTGGTGTGTTTGGTTGATGCCTAGACAGTAGAGCCGGTCGGTGTAGGGGCGCAGTAGCTGCAGTACAGTCTGATGACGCCCGAGCAATGTGCCCCAGTTGCCCCAGGCCAGAATGATGCGGTCGGTACTCTGGGCTGCTGTGAGGAGCGCGCGATCGCACCCGGGCCCCACAGGATCGCGAACCGTGGTCAGGACCTGGGGCTCTGGCGTACATTGCTCGGGCGTCATCAGACTGTACTGCAGCTACTGCGCC
>JBCBOC010000216.1:0-6416 GCA_039821475.1 Cyanobacteria bacterium J06632_22
GACCTAAAGGCCGACGAACCGGGTCTCATAGCATTTGCCAAAGCCCACAATCTCTCCCTTCAATGCTTCACACCCGAACAGCTAAAGGATATCCCTGTTCCCAACCCGTCTGATGTGGTGGCCCAAGCCGTCGGCACGCCCAGTGTGGCTGAGGCGGCAGCAATTATGGGGGCGACCCACGGAGCTGACGAACCGGAACTGCGAGCGGAAAAACAGGTGTACCGACATCCCGATTACACAGGCGCGGTGACGGTTGCGATCGCCCAGTCCCCCATCGAAACCATTGGCCGTACCGGCCATCTCGCCCTGGTCGGCACCGGCCCCGGCAGCCTCGACCAAGTCACCCCCGCCGCTAAAACTGCCATTGCCCATGCCGACGTTGTCATCGGCTACAAACTCTATATAGACCTAATCCGCCCCCTCCTTCGCCCTGGCCAGATCATCGAAGCGCGGCCCATCACCCAAGAAAAACAGCGGGCTGAACGCGCCATTGAACTGGCAAACTGGGGCCTGTCAGTGGCGGTGATCTCCTCCGGGGACTGCGGCATCTACGGCATGGCGGGCCTAGTGCTCGAAACGTTGAAAGAACAGAACTGGAACGGCAAAACCCCCGCCGTTCAGATCCTTCCTGGCGTCAGCGCCCTCCAGTCTGCCGCCTCCCGCGTCGGCGCTCCACTAATGCACGACTTTTGTGCCATTAGTCTAAGCGATTTGCTCACCCCCTGGGCGGTGATTCAAAAGCGCGTCGTGGCCGCCGCTACCGCCGATTTCGTGGCCGCCTTCTACAACCCCAAATCAAAGACCCGTACAGAACAGATTAAGTTTGTTCAGGAGACCTTTCTCCAGCATCGTTCCCCTGACACCCCTGTTGCCCTAGCGCGGTCCCTTTACCGCGAAGATGAACAGATTACGCTTACCACTCTGGGGGATATGCTCACCCATCCCATCGACATGCTAACGACGGTGCTGATTGGCAATAGCAGCAGCCAAACCTATGGGGGGTGGTTTATTACGCCGCGGGGGTATTTGGGGTTTGAGTGAGGTGGTGAGTGAGGTGGTGAGGTGCGACAAAGATGGATGTCAAGATGTGACCGGGCTTTGACCGTAAAAGGGAATGACCGCAGACCAGTCAGAACGCTCCCCAGCCTGATACTGCATCTGTGCCAAGTGCAAGACATCCACAACAGAGTTTCCGAGCCCTTCACCAGCGGGAATCTCAATGCAGTGTAGCGTCTCTGACCGCTGACCAAGCTGAGTTTGCCAGTCTTCCGCTGGGAGAATCACCGGGTCTACTTTTGCCATAGCTCCTTTGTCACCATAGACCGCACCGTAGACTGCGCCGCGCTTTGCGGGCATTGTCACGGCAACAGTTCCCTCCCCACCAGACCCGTGGGCCACTGCCGCCAGGGAAGAGATGCCAAACAGCGGAATCTCTAATTGTTGGGCTAGGGTGCGGGCGGTAACCACGCCAATGCGTGTGCTCGTGAACCCTCCGGGGCCAATGCACACCGCCAACCAGTCCAGGGACGTCCAGGGCAAATCCCCTAAGAACTCACCCAACCGCACGTGGAGCTGGCTGGAGAGATCGCGCCCCAAGGTCCAGACCTGATGTCGTACGGTACCGTCAGGGTTCAGCAGAGCCAGGCCCAAATCAGGGCTGGTGGTG
This sequence comes from Cyanobacteria bacterium J06632_22, assembly GCA_039821475.1. Lineage (GTDB taxonomy): Bacteria > Cyanobacteriota > Cyanobacteriia > Phormidesmidales > Phormidesmidaceae > CAWUKV01. Next base: position 1,667 of record JBCBOC010000216.1, read on the forward strand.
TGAAAGGCTAGCGCGTGGGACATGGCTACTCCTGCCGCAGGCGGAAGGTCATCGCCACAGGCAGGTGATCTGAGGCCTGCCCAGCCTCAGTGACAACGCGGGCCTCCAGCATCTCAATCGTGTCTGGCGTGTAGAAGATGTAGTCCAACTTGTGCTCGGGCTGGTCCGTAGGGTACGTGGCCTGGCTGGGGTCACTGTACTGCTCCGGTGCGATCGCACCGGCAAACAGGGCCGATTCTAACAACAGCTCAATCGTCCTGGGCTCTCCTTCTTCCGGTCGATTGACGGCACTGTTAAAGTCACCCACCAGTAAGACAGGATAGTCCTGGGCGTAGCGCTCTGCCAGGTCCTTAACGACCTGGGTCTGCGCTAACCGCGTGGGGTTATCAAAGGCTTCGAGATGCAGATTGATCAGAATAACCGGGCGATTGCCAATACGAATTTCGGTGACCTGGGCCAGCCGATCGAGGTATACCGCATTGTAGTAGAACGGCTGGCTAGCCACCTTTTCGAGGACGATACGGTCGTTCTTAGCGACGGGGTAGCGACTGAGGACCGCTTGCCCAGAGAGCACCCGACCAAAATGGGCGGCGGGGGGCCAGTAGGGGAAAGGGACGTAGTTTTTATCCCAGTTAATCGTGACGGCACCGACGGGCATGGCCAACGCCTTGGCCAACGCTTCTACCTGATTGGTTTGAAAGGAGCGCTTTGAGTCCAGGTCAATTTCCTGCAAGGCAATAAAGTCAGCATCTAGCCCTTGCATCGCCTGAACGGCCTGCTGTAGGTTGGCCTCGAATAGGTCGGCACTACGCTCAACGGCAACGTTGTTAGTGAGTCCTGACAAATAGCCAATGTTGTAGGACACCACGGTGAAGGTGTCTTTTTCGGGTTCGGTGCGCGGTTCGCCGTAGCGCAATACCTCGGCATAACGACCGGTGGGATAGCTGCCAGCGGTCGCCCAGTTATAGAAAATGAGCAGGCTGAGACCCGATAGCCCAAGTGCGATCGCAACCCCTTTGAGTAACTTATCCACCTCAGCCCTTCTCCCCTAAATCAACCTTGGCCCCATTCAGAACGATCGGTATCCCTCAAGAAAAGCGACCGGTTCCAAACTGGATGCCGTTTCACGAACCTCATGCAGCATCAAGACTAAGAACTAGGGCTGGGACGAGCGAATAGTGCCTAGCGAATAGCGCGAATAGGCCCCTGCCTGCCGTTCCTTTTCAGCAAAAGTCCTGGCGCTATTTCGCCGGCCTCGCTGATCCTAATTTCTAGCGTTGACACACCATTGGACAACGAACTCAATCGCCAAACTCATTGGCAGGATTCCTCGATTTGGGTAACCTGTGGGAGCCCGTGACCACCCATACTCTGTCACCATCTGCATGAACGTCAAGAATCTGATTTTCTTCGGTCTGCTTGTTTTTGTCCCCATCTCCCTAACGGGGCATTTCCTCCACTGGAATGAGCTGACTATTTTTCTGACCGCGGCACTGGCGATTGTCCCCCTCGCCGGATGGATGGGCACGGCCACCGAGGAAATTGCCGTCGTCGCGGGTCCTTCCCTAGGGGGGCTGCTCAACGCCACCTTTGGTAACGCCACGGAACTGATTATCGCCATCATTGCGCTGCGCGCTGGCCTGGTGAACGTGGTCAAGGCCAGCCTTACGGGCTCCATCCTCGGCAACCTACTGCTCGTGATGGGTCTGTCAATGCTGCTAGGGGGTCTGCGGTACAAAGAGCAAGACTTTCAGCCGGTGGTGGCCCGCATGAATGCGTCGTCTATGAACTTGGCCGTCATAGCCATTTTGGTGCCCACCGCCGTGGACTTTACCTCCCCCTCCATCACAGAACCTACGATGCAGCGTCTGTCGGTAGCCGTTGCCATCGTCATGATTGTGGTGTACGTGCTGACGCTGCTATTTTCCATGAAGACCCATACCTATTTGTATGAGGTGGGGGTCGATGGTCAGGCCGAAGAAGAACATCACGAGCAGCCTAATTTGCTGCTGTGGACGGCAGTGCTGCTAGGGGCAACGCTGCTGGTGGCGGTAGAGTCAGAGTTTCTGGTGAGTACGCTGGAAGTGGCCACACAACAACTTGGCATTTCTGAGCTCTTTACCGGTGTGATTTTACTGCCAATAATTGGCAATGCGGCCGAACATGCCACCGCCGTCACCGTCGCCATGAAAAACAAAATGGATTTGTCGGTCTCCGTTGCTGTGGGCTCCAGCATGCAAATTGCCATGTTCGTTGCCCCTGTGCTGGTACTGGTGGGCTGGCTCATTGGCCAACCCATGGATCTCGACTTCAATAACTTTCAGCTCATTACCGTGGTGGTTGCGATCCTAATCGCCAACTCCATCAGCAGCGACGGCAAATCTAACTGGCTCGAAGGCACGCTGCTGCTGGCCACCTACACTATCATTGGCCTGGCGTTCTACTTCCACCCCATGATTGAAGGCGTTGGGTAATGGCTAGAATGCATAGTTAATTGATGCGGTCAGCTCAGCGTCCGTGTCGTTGTTTTGAAAGATAAAATTCCCTTCTACATTCAGAATGAGCTGCTGGCTCAGCCGCACATCGAGCCCTGCTGTAATCATCGGGTCAATATCTTCGGACCCGTCCACGTTATAGGCGATGCCGCCACCGAGGAAGGGGTAGAAGTTTTCGCTAAATTCTGTTTCAACGGTAATCGGCACACGGTATTCGGTCTCGTTACCGAAGTACAGAGCTGGGCGAACCGAGGCAGTGTACTGTGAACCGACACTGCGGGGCGTTCTCCCCTGACTGCTGCCACCAAATTCAAAAACTTTTACCTTAGAATCCAGGATGAACGCGGTGTCGTCATTGAACAGGGCCCGGACGCCTGCGCCTACATAGTAGTCAGGGATCTGCGCTGAAGCAGCGCCAGCGGTTGCGATAATAGCGCTTGAGGCAATAGCACTTGAGGACAGTAAGGGGGCCAGCAAGGCGGGGGTTAGCGATCGCATCTTAAACTCCTTAATACCACGGGTAATCATTCGTAACTAAGGCCACCATATCCGGTACTTCATAGACTTTTCAACCATGCAGACTTGGGACACCGATCGCTATCAAACCCAGCATGACTTTGTCTGGCGCTACGGCGAGGGCCTATTGCCACTGTTGGCCGCCCAACCGGGGGAGCGCATTCTCGACCTGGGCTGCGGCACCGGGCAGCTAACCCAACAGATTGCTGAACAGGGTGCACTGGTGCTGGGCATAGACGCCGACCCAGACATGGTGGCTCAGGCCCAGCACAACTATCCCAACCTCACCTTCGACCAGGCGGACGCGCGTGACTTTACCGTGGCAGCGCCCTGCGATGCAGTGTTTTCTAACGCGACGCTGCACTGGGTCACGGACCCGGCGGCGGCGGTGCGGGCCATCTACGCGGCCCTTAAACCAGGGGGGCGATTTGTCGCCGAGTTTGGCGGTCAAGGCAATGTGCAGACGATTATTGCAGCCGTAGAGACAGCGCTAAATCGCACGGGGCTCAGCCCATGGTATTTCCCCAGTTTGGCGGAGTATGTGGCGCTGCTGGCAGCAAATGGGTTTGAGGTTACCTTTGCCCAGCTTTACGATCGACCCACGCCGCTCAAAGGAGAAGAGGGGTTGGCAAACTGGGTGCGGATGTTTGGGGACGGGATGCTGTCTGAGCTGACGGCAACGACTCAGGTGACGTTGCTGAATCAGGTTCAGGAGCAGGTCAGGCCACAACTCTATCGTGATGGGCAATGGCTAGCAGACTACCGGCGACTGCGCATTGTCGCCGTCAAGCCCAAGGAAACAGCGAGTTATCGCTAGCGTTCCTGACGCTATTGCGCAGCAGCCGGCGGCGGTGGCGCACCCGCTCTAAAGTACATCGACGGTAGGCGGTAATAGGATGAGATAAGTTCATCGACCTCATCGGTGTATTCATGAAAGGGACGGCCAATACTGTAAAGGTTGAGCGTATCCAGGTAATCTTGCCCGGTGGTGCCGCCGATACTGAACCGCTCGGCAATATAAATGCCACCGATGGATCGCCCAGAGGCGATAGCATTACCGCGATAGGCCAGGCAGACAAAATCTTCTAAATCTGGACAGGTATCGTTTAAAACTTCGACATTAGTCACGGTGGAATCCTCTGGGATCACCGCTGCAATAACGTGACCTTTAATAGCCGCCTCGTCGGGCAGCTTGGGAGCTGGTCGACGCGTGTGGTAGCTGCCCGCAAAATCGCCTTCGTCTGTGCGAAACGCAGCAAATCCCTCGTCGGGGTTAGAAAATGTTCTCTCATCTACGGTGATGTAGTCGTTTTCGATGAGCGCGTAAAATTCATCCGTTTCAGTGTCCGTTGAATCGGTATCTGGGCGCGGCTCCGGACCGTCATCAGGGGTCTCTTCATTCTGCTCAGCGGGGGCAGTACCGTTGGCAGACTCACCGGTGTCCTCCACTGGGATTAGCAATAGGGCAAAGAGACCCGCCACTGCGATCGCAATGCCCAACCCAATCATGGACAACTTCCCCAGGCAGCCATTGCTATCCGTAGCCGGGGATGCGGCACTGGGCGCTTTCGGGGCTTCTGCCAGGGCAACAGCGGTGCGGGAAGACGTTCTGTTTTTGGGGTCGGCGCGGGTTGGGTCACCGGCAACGAATTCTGCCGGTTTGGCCTTGGCTAAGGGCTGATATCGGGACTCAATGGCGGCAATATCTTGGTTTTCGAGCCCCAATACTTCTTGGTAAC
>JBCBOC010000070.1:0-10124 GCA_039821475.1 Cyanobacteria bacterium J06632_22
CGGCACTATTTGGCTAGGCTACATCGCAAGACGCTGTGTTATTCAAAGTCGGTGAGGCTATTGGAGCACTCGATTCGCTTACTCATCCACTACCTCAAGTTTGGAGATGTCCCTGTGCCCTACAGATTCATAGCCTGATCCTGCAACGCCGCTATAACTGTGTCGCGGGGGCTTCAATGTCAACGGGCTCAGTGCCAGAAACTGACCTTAGCAACACGATGGCTGCAATAGGCTTAATGGGGCTAGTGCATCGTCAGGACTAAGAATTAGGGTAGGCAACAGTGTTGCGAAGGGCGACGTCAACAGCCCAAAAGCCCTCCTGCGATGCCCAAGAAATATATAGTCCGCTTAAGCGAATCAGAACGAGAGCAACTACGAACGGTGGTGAAAAAGCTGACCGGCAGTAGCCAGAAAGTGCGCCGCGCCCAAATTCTGCTAAAAGCCGATGCGACAGGGTCAAACTGGACGGATGAACGGATAGCAGAAGCCTTTAACTGCCGGACTAAGACGGTCGAAAATATTCGTAAGCGTTTGGTAGAGCAGGGGTTTGAGGTTGCGCTCAACGGCACTGAACGCCAAAGTTCACCAACGCCCAAGAAGCTCGATGGCGAGCAGGAAGCGCAGGTGATAGCGATGCGCTTAGGGTCACCGCCAAAGGGCCATGCAAACTGGTCGTTGCGGCTTTTGGCCCGCAAAGTAGTGGAACTGGGTATCGTCGAATCGGTCAGTCACGAGACGATGCGCCAGACGCTGAAAAAAACGGCATGAGTAACCGCAAAATAGCGTACTGGGTGATTCCACCTGAGGCAGACAGCGAGTTTGTCGCTCAGATGGAAGAGGTCCTTGATGTCTACGCCCAACCCTACGATGCAGGCTGTCCGGTCATCTGCATGGACGAGCAACCGATTCAGTTGCAGAAGGAGAGCACTCGTCCCATCGAGGCCACCGCAACTCATCCCAAGCGTGTGGATTACGAGTACGAGCGAGCCGGGACAGCTAGCATCTTCATGTTCACCGAGCCTCTCAACGGCTGGCGGCAAGCCACTGTGCGAGAGCGACGCACCAAGGTGGACTGGGCCATTGAGGTCGCTGCTCTAATGGAAGGGCGTTACGCCAGATGCCAGCAGGTTCGCCTGGTGTGTGACAACCTCAATACCCATACCAAAGGCGCGTTTTACCAAGCCTTTGAGCCTGAACGAGCACGGCAGTTAGTACGGCGCATCCAGTTCTGCTACACCCCCAAGCATGGTAGTTGGCTCAACATCGCTGAAAACGAGCTCAGTGCGATGACGCGGCAGTGTGTTGATGCTAGACGCTTTGGAGATATTGAAACGCTGAGAGATGAAATTGCTGCTTGGGCAGATGACATCAACAACTCTCAGCGCGGCGTTGAGTGGCTGATGAAAGTCGATGATGCCAGGTGTAAGCTGGCTTCCGTCTACCCTAAAATTAAGCTTTGACGCTCCACTAGTGAAATCGTGATGGGTGAATCGTGAAGTAGCGTTTGGCCTTAAGCCCCTTTGACGTAAAGACGTTCGACTATTTCACTACCGCTCTATTTCACGGCCATCGCCGCCCCTAAGGCTTAGTGTTGACAGCCCCCTAGGGACAATCGGTTACTCCGATTAGCCCTAGGGCCTCACAACCCATATGGGTATTGTCTGGATTGTCATGGTTGTAACAGTTTTTCTACGCTTCATTAATTTCCCCAAAGAGTTTTGCGTCTCCTTCACAGGAAGAGAAATCACAGGACAAAATAAACGTTGCCCCTGTCCCAGTGTGGTGCCTGTCGTCGACAACTGTCCTCGACAAGCCCCATGTTCCATCTTGGACGGGGCTTGGGCTGGCTATACATCTAGGTCTCGTTCAGCACTCAGCACCGGTCAGGGGTAATCCGTCATAGACGAGCCGGACCGTCATAGATGCAGTGGTGGGTTTTCCCAGATCGGGCCGATTGCCCCTTTACTGTTTAATCCTGTGGGAGAGTGCGCATGGCGCAAGATACGGCGCAGTATGTAGTGGCGTTAGATTTAGGAACCACCGGCAACCGAGCCATCGTCTTTGATGCGTCGGGCACAATTGTCGGACAAGCCTATAAAGAACTAACCCAGTATTATCCCCAGCCCGGTTGGGTAGAGCACGATCCACTGGAAATCTGGCAGGCGGTACAAACCACCCTCAAACAGGCCGTCCAGGATGCCGGTATTTTGGCCAGCGATATTGCCGCCCTAGGCTTAACCGTACAGCGGGAAACCTGTCTGCTGTGGGATAAAACGACCGGGCAACCCCTACACAACGCCATTGTCTGGCAGGACCGGCGCACCGCCGACCTCTGCCATCAGTTAGCCGATGCCCGAGATGATATTTACGAGCGGACCGGCCTCTTTCTAGATGCCTACTTCTCTGCCACCAAGCTGCGTTGGCTACTGGATAAAACCCAGCCCCAAAATTTAGACAACGTGCTGGCGGGCACCATTGACACCTGGGCACTTTGGAATCTGACGGGTGGGGCCGTCCACGCCACCGACCACAGTAATGCCAGCCGTACCCTGCTCATGAACCTGCAGCATCGCCAGTGGGATGGGCAAATGCTGGATGTGTTTCAGGTACCGGCTCAGCTGCTGCCGGAGATTCGCCCGAGTCAGGGCTACTTTGGCACGTTGCGCCCGGATCTATTGGGGGCCGAAATCCCGATTATGGCTATTTTTGGTGACCAGCAGGCCGCCCTCTTTGCCCACGGCTGCAATCAGCCCGGCTTATTAAAGTGTACCTACGGGACCGGTGCGTTTTTGGTCGCGCATACGGGTCAAAAGCTGGTGCGATCGCACAATCAGCTGCTTTCTACCATCGCCTGGACCACGGCAAAAGATACCGGTGCCTACGACCTGGGTTACGCCCTCGAAGGCAGCATGTTCACAGCGGGGGCCTGCATTCAATGGCTGCGTGACGGCCTACAAATTATCGACAACGCCGCTGACAGCGAAATTCTCGCTACCTCAGTCGAGGACAACGGCGGCGTTTATTTCGTCCCAGCCCTCAGCGGTTTGGGTGCCCCCCATTGGGACATGAGCGCCCGTGGCGCTTTCATGGGTCTGACCCGGGGCAGCAGTAAAGCTCACATGGTCCGTGCTGTCCTTGAAGCCATTGCCAATCAGGCCAAGGAGGTGGTGCAGGCCATCAACGAAGACAGCGGTACCCCCATTCAGACCCTGAAGGTGGACGGAGGGGCCTGTAACAACGACTTCCTGATGCAGTATCAGGCAGACGTCCTCGGTATTCCCGTGGAACGCCCCGCCGTCCTCGACGCCACCGCCCAGGGCTCTGCCTTTGGTGCAGGACTGGCCGCAGGGCTATGGCAGGACTACGACGCCTTGGTGCAAAGCCGCAAAATTGACCGTGTCTTTGAACCCGGCGACAACGAAGCCGCTGCCCAGGAACAGTTCAAGCAGTGGCAGGTTGCCGTTGAACGGACGAAGCAGTGGATAAGCTAAGAGCCTGGAGTCAGTGCTTAGCGAATAGTGTGGATCAAGCGCTTAGCGAATAGTGCTCCGAGTCATGATCGTCATTGCTCAAAGGCCTATTCGCTACTTCGCTACTTCACTCCTTCACTATGTCCTAATTGCCCCCCAACACCCATTCCACCAACAGTCGCACACCGTATCCTGTGCCCCCAGGGCTGTTGTAGGCGTTCTCTTTTTCGGACCATACCGGCCCCGCCACATCTAGGTGGGCCCAGTCTGTTGTTTTCACAAATTGCTTAAGAAACAGCGCGGCGGTAATGGAACCGCCCGCCCGAGGGCCAGTGTTTTTCATGTCGGCAACCACTGACTTGAGCCCGTCGAAGTATTTCGCTTCCATGGGCATTTGCCACAGCTTTTCACCGGCAGACTGAGCCGCATGGGTTAACTCTTGGGCTAGGCTGTCGCTCGGGCTAAACAGGCCGCCGATGTCGTCTCCCAGGGCCACAATACAGGCCCCCGTCAGCGTTGCCAGGTCCACCATGGCATCTACGCCCAGCTTGTCGGCAAACACCAGGGCATCCGCCAGGGTCAGGCGCCCCTCTGCATCCGTGTTGTTGACCTCAATCGTCTTGCCGTTGGACGCGGTCAAAATATCGCCGGGATGCATGGCATGGCCGCTAATCATATTTTCGGCAGCGGCACTAATGAAGTGAACCTCTACGTCGGGGCGGAGCTGTGCAATCGCCTTGGCGGCCCCCAAGGTCGCGGCGGCCCCACCCATGTCAATCTTCATCATTTCGATGCTAGCCCCGCCCACCTTGAGATTGAGGCCTCCAGAGTCAAACGTCAGGCCCTTACCGATAATGGCCAGCTTGCGTCGAGGTTCACCCTCGGGTTGATAGGTGAGGTGAATAAACTTGGGCGGCAAGTCGGAGGCCTGGGACACCCCCAGATAGGCCCCCATTCCCAACCGTTCGCAATCTGCCTGTTCCAGCACTTCTAGCGTCAGGCCGTGGTCTCGGGCAATATCAGCGGCGGTTTCTGCCAGCTTGGCCGGGGTCACCACGTTAGGGGGAGCATTCACCAGCTCACGGGCCAGAAAAACACCGTCACAAATTTGTTCGGCAGTTGCGATCGCACGCTCCTGCTCCGGTAGCTCAAGCAAATGGACCTGGGTCAACTCCACCCGAGGCTTTTCAGGATCGGATTTGAAGCGCAGATCCTGATGGGTCGCCAGGGCAACACCCTCCACAATGGCCTGAGCCGTGCGCGCCGGGCTGTTATTCCAGGTCGGAAAGCTCAGACCTAGGGTGGCAATTTTTTCACGCTTGGCCAGGCGTGCTGCGGTGGCGGCACCGCGCCGAAGCCCCTCCAGCTGCAGTTGCTCGGAGCTCCCTAAACCGACAATGGCAATTTTGGTTAATTTGTCGGTCCCCACCCGGATGGTGGCACTGCTGCCCGCTTTGCCCGTAAATTCTGCCTCATCAATGAGCGTCTGCAGAAGCCCTGAGACCTGTTCATTCAGGTCCGATAACATCCCAGTCAGGGGTAGCGCCTCTTCTAACAGACCAATGACCAAGCCATCTCCTGACCAAGTCAAGCAAGATTTTTCTGACGCTACGAAATCCATTGTGCTCTTGATTACGTGAGTTCCCGTCTTAGTATTGCGCTAATTGGAGGATTTTGATCAGTGATCGGGGAGATCGAATAGAACTTTGCGAACGGCCTCTAGATTAACGCTGTCACACTGCTCATTTTTTTTGCTAGAACATCACCAGCGTGCCGTTTAGTTTTTGACACAGGGCTGTATAGATGTGGAATGAGATTCAGCGTCGCTGGCCACTATTCATGTTGGCGGGCCTGACAGCTCTCTCGGTGGGAATGGTGGCGGCAGTGCTGCGGTCGACGGCTATTTGGCAGCCCGCCGAAGCTCCACCCAAGACCGCCGCCGACACCGCAGAGAATGATCGATCCGTCGTTCTACAGTTGGCCACCCAACCCACTGCCGTACGGACCGAAGCCCTCAGTACCCTGCTGGCCGGTGAAGCCGCCCAGGGCATCGAGGCCTCGCGGGCCCGGTATCTCTTGGCCAGCGACCTGCTCAACCAGGGACAGCCGGGTGAAGCCTTGGCCCTACTGGACGGACTTGAGCAAAACTACCCAACCCTGGCGCCGTACATACAGCTGAAACGGGGCCAGGCTCAGGCGGCAGCCGGCGATGCGCCAGCGGCCCAGGACACCTGGCAGGCGGTCGTGGCCGAGACCTCTAACCATCCGGCTGCCGCTGTAGCTGGACATGAACTCGGGAAAACCAACCCCAATGCCTGGCAGCAAGTGGTCACGGCTCACCCCGCTCACCCCAAGGCTATCGAAAGTGCGATCGCACTATTGGACAGTAACCCCGACGCCTCCAATCGCAAAGACCTGCTGACGGTGATTGCCACCTACGGCTTACACCATCCCAATTACGGTACCTACCTGGAACAGCTCGTCCAAAACTACGGCAGCAATCTGACGTCCGAACAGTGGCAGGCCGTCGGCTTTGGCTACTGGGAAGCCGGTGAATATGACAAAGCTGGGACGGCCTACGCTAAGGCCCCCGCCAGCCCCGTAAACCTGTATCGGGCCGGACGGGGCCAGCAAATTGGCAACGAAAAAGTCGAAGCCATTGCCGCCTATCGCAAGCTCGCTCAAACGTTTCCAGAATCGAATGAGGCCGCCACTGGTCTGCTGAAGCTCGCGGGCATGGTGCCGAACACCGAAGCCCTCAAAACCCTGGATCAGGTCATCGCCCAATTTCCCGATCGGGCGGCTGAGGCATTGCTACAGCGCGCTGATCTCCTCGACGAGATGGGCAGTCCTGAATCGGCCCGCCAGGCCCGCCAGTCAATCTTGTCCCAGTACAGCACCTCAGAGACAGCTGCCGAACTGCGCCTGAGCCGAGCCAAAACAGCGGCTGAGGGCGGCGACCTAACCACGGCCATCGACTGGGCCCAGCAAATCGTCAGCCACAACGCCGACAGCGACCAGAGCGCTGCGGCAAGCTTTTGGCTAGGAAAGTGGCAACAGCGCCAAGGCCAAACCGAAGCGGCGCGCCAAAGCTACCAATGGACCTTGAAAAATCACCCAGAATCCTACTTTGCCTGGCGCTCGGCGGTGTATCTGGGTTGGGATGTGGGCGATTTTGACAGCGTTCGAGATCGCAACCCAGAGGTAGTTTTGCCCCCCCGCCGCCAGCCCTTGCCCGCCGGCTCAGAAACCTTGCAAGAGCTCTACCTCCTGGGGCAAGACGCCGATGCCTGGGCCGTCTGGCAAACCGAATTTTCCAACCCGCAGGACCCGACGGTCGCCGAACAGTTCACCGATGGCGTGCTACGCCTGGGAGTGGGCGATAACCTAGACGGCATCTATGAGCTCAGCAGCCTAGCCTGGCGCAATGACCCCACAGATTTAGACACTTTTGCCCCCCTGAAACAGACCCCCACCTACTGGCAAAGCGTCTACCCCTTTCCCTACAGTCAGCTGATTCAGACCTGGTCCCAGCAGTACCAGCTCAACCCCATGCTGGTGACGGCACTGATTCGCCAAGAATCGCGATTTGAGGCCAACATTCAATCGGTGGTTGGGGCCAGGGGGTTGATGCAGGTCATGCCCGCCACCGCCGATTGGATTATGGGCCAAACAGGCGAAACGGACCTCGAACTCAGCGACCCCGAGGACAATATCAGACTGGGCACCTGGTACTTGGACTACACCCATCGCGAATACAACAACAACTCCCTGTTTGCTGTTGCCAGCTACAATGCCGGTCCCGGCAACGTCGCCAGCTGGATTGAACGGTTTGGATTCAACGACCCAGATGAATTCGTCGAGCAGATTCCCTTTGGCGAAACCCAGAACTACGTCGAGTCAGTCTTTGGCGGTTACTGGAATTATTTGAGGCTGTACAATCCGACAATCGCCAATCAGCTGCGTCAGCTCGACACCTGATGCAGCGTCAAAGCTAGTGGTCTGTCAGCACGAAGAATTAAGTTCGGCGATGGCCGTGAAATAGAGCGGTAGTGAAATAGTCGAACATCTTTACGTCAAAGAGGCTTAAGGCCAAACGCGACTTCACGATTCACCCATCACTATTTCCCATCACTATTTATAGCCATCGAAGGGGTGGTAGACCCATTTGACCGCGTCGAGGGGCTTAGGATGGGTGAAGTACAGTGAAATTGCCAAGATTTTGTCAATTTACGACCCACGAATCATAGATTTCTGGACTTACCCCGGCAATGTAGATTAAATATAGAACCGTGGATACACCTATCCGTTTTCGCCGGTCTGATACGTCAGGTGCGTGGCAGCTATCGCAAAAACTCCAACCCGGCGTTCCCATTGGCGAATCGCTCAACGCCTTGATTGTAATAACGTTCAGCATCGGCAGGTCATCGATTAAATAAGGGACCATGACAGGCTACAGCACACTTCAGCAAGACCAGCTTAAAAAGATTGGCGCCAATCTCCAGGAAGCACGGGAGGCCCAGTCTAAATCGATAGACGATATCGCGGTCCAAACCTACATTCGCCCCCAGCTGCTCAAAGCGATTGAAGGGGGCGACATCGACGACCTTCCCCAACCCATCTTTGTTCAGGGTTTTATCCGGCGTTACGCAGAGGCCCTAGGGCTCGACGGCAAAACGCTATCGAAACAATTTCCGGTTCACTCCATTCCGAATACTCCGCGCCCTCAGCCTCGGCCTGCCGCCAGGCCCTTTGGCGCGGATGCCATGGCCAATCCGGTCATTGCCCCCCTCCCCAAAAACCGTCCGACCAGTGTCCCCGCACCTCGACCAACCCCCTCGACGCCCCAGCCGCTAACCGCGCAGGCCACCCCGTCAACGCCTCAGCCCCCCACCCCGACATCCTCATCAGTCCCGGCAGCAACCTCGACGCCCATTTCGCCAGCGACACGGCTCACCGCAGGCGAATCCCCCATTGGCGATCCGCCCATGGCCGATACCGACCTGGAGCGTCAGACCTACGGGGAGAATGGCATTGTCCCCCCGACCCAGTATCCGATGGCCCAGTCCGCTGGCCGTCCTTCATCGGATCTCAACCAAGATTCCGGCAGTGGCACTGCCATGCCCTACGTTCTGGCAGGCGTTTTAGCGGTGGCCGTGGTGAGTGCGATCGCACTGCTCTTTAGCATGGGAGGCAACGAGCCCCAGCAGGCCCAGGTGGATCCAGCACCTGAGCCCTCCGCACCAGCAGAGCCCGCACCAGCGCCCGAGCCCGAACCCGAACCCGAACCCACGTCTCCCTCGGCCGGTAGCGATGCGCCCGTTGCCGTTGGCGTCAACCTCACCGGTGACTCATGGATGTCAATCCGCGTCGATGGCGCCAGCGTCTTTGAAGGCCTCATGAGTAGCGGCACGACCGAACTCTACGAAGGTCAAGAACGGGTCTATATCTCCGTTGGCAACGCCGGTGCCGTTGAGCTGTCCTACAACGGTTCAGACCCAGAAGTTGCAGGCCCCTCCGGAGCGGTCCGCGAGTTTACCTACACACCCTAGTGCAGCGTCAGCGCTACAGACTAAGGCCGAGACTAGCGAATCGTGCGGAGTAAGTAGTGCGGACAGGAGCCACCCAGTACAATTAAGTCAGCGGGTTGCTGCCTGTTGACCTTTCACTGCCGCTGAGATGACTACCGAACTGAAACCTGCTGAAAACAGCCCATCGACAGGCGAACCTGATCGGGATGCTTACCTGAATGAAGCGCCCGACGATCTAGAGATGTCGCTGTTCGACCACTTAGAAGAGCTACGCACGCGTATTTTTTATGCGCTGATTGCCGTTGTTATCGGGGTAATCGCCTGCTTTGCCGGGGTTAACCATATCGTTGAGTGGCTAGAGATCCCGGCCCAAGGTGCTAAATTTTTGCAGCTGTCCCCTGGCGAATATTTCTTCGTTTCAATTAAGGTGGCAGGCTACAGTGGCATTCTACTGTCGAGCCCTTTCATTCTTTACCAAATCATCCAGTTCGTATTGCCTGGCCTCACCCGTCGAGAACGAGGACTAATTGGGCCGATTGTCCTCGGGTCCAGCGTGCTCTTTTTTGCCGGGCTCGCGTTTGCCTACTTTGCTCTGATTCCAGCGGCGCTGAACTTCTTCATCAGCTACGGTGCGGACGTGGTCGAACAGCTATGGTCCATCGATCGCTACTTTGAATTTGTACTGCTGCTGCTGTTTAGTACAGGGCTAGCCTTTCAGATTCCCGTTATCCAGCTGCTGCTAGGGCTATTAGGCATTGTCGGCTCTGAGATCATGCTGAAGGGCTGGCGCTATGTCCTGTTGGGCGCAGCGGTACTGGGCGCAGTCCTCACTCCCTCCACAGACCCGATCACCCAAAGTCTGCTGGCTGGCGCAGTTCTGTTTTTGTACTTTGGCGGCATTGGCATGGTCAAGGCCATTGGTCGCTAGGGACGCGGCACCACGCCCATGTCGTCTTTATCGATACAGTTTTAGCCACAGCCCTAACTCGCCTCATGCAAGCCACGACAATGCCAGCCACTGAGACAATAGGGGCGGCTGTCTCAATGGCAACAGTAAGCGTCAAGCCTCAAGATTCAGACGGAGGCTGGCGAATAGTGCCTAATGCAGCGTCAAAGCTAAAGA
>JBCBOC010000442.1:0-4253 GCA_039821475.1 Cyanobacteria bacterium J06632_22
CAGTCAACGCAGATGTGGTTTTGCTTGCCCTGCTTATTCTTGCCGTTTTTACGAATATGTTCGCTGCCACAATCGGGGCATTGCATCGACTGACCCTCAATTCATAGCTCTATTATGCAATGCCCGTTCTCAAAATAGGCCAGCCCCCAAGGCCGCTGCACCCACATGTCCGAGCTCCAGACAAACAACCGATATCCGGGCTGCGTGGCCATGAAGCTACACCTGCAGCCTACTAAAGATGAGGCCCCGCCATCCGTAATAGCTCGTTTCCGACGCGCCCGAAATATCCGCACCGACGTCAATGTCAGTTTAACTATCACCTTTAGTGGGCAACAGGCTATAGACATTCCCAAAGGAAAACGATTGGGCCTAACCGGCGGACAGACGACCTTTGGTATCCGTCGGGGTCAGCTCAAGCTGGCCCTACAAAACTGTACGATGCCGCCCGATCAGATCAGTCTTGGGACCGCGGGCATCCAAGGAGGCTCCAAGCAGCCGTCCACAGACCTCTTTCACGTTCAAAACACAAGCGCAGAAGAGAGCCCCACCTGGACCTTTGAGGCGAATAAAGCCCACCGCCTGATAGAAGGGACGTTGAAAGAACAACTTTTAGGTTTGTTGTCAGTAGCGACCTCGCCCTATGACATCAGCGCCACATTTACCGTGGAGGGTGAGGATATCCAATTGGACTGGGGGCAGCTAAGGGGGGCGCAAAACATCCACCGAAATAAGCTGGCCATGATTGAACGCGGCATTGTGCTGAGGTATCTAAAGCCGCTGCTTGAGACTGCACCCTTGTGTGAATGGAGGGGTAGCCATGACTAATCCCGCGTCTAATCCCGCATCCTTTAAGGAGATGGAACAGGCCGTAGATAAAATCCTTGAGGCTGAGACAACAAGCTTTCCGGCATTAGCAGAGATGATGGAGCTAGATCCCAAGACCGATTTTGCAGGGGCAGATCTATCAGGCTGCGACTTCTCGTCGACCGATTTACGAGATGTCGATTTCCGCAACACTCAGCTTCAAGGCGCGAACTTTGAACGGTCGGCTATGACTAAAACACGCGATCTCGCCAGCGCCAGCGCCAGTGCGCTCACTAGTGCGCTTGACCTGACCCAAGTCCTCGACAGCGTCCTTTCCCTCGCTAGCGATCGCGCCTTCGCTAGCGTCCGCACGAACGTCTTGACCAGTGACCTCAACCTCGCCAACGCTAGCGCCCTCGACCTGACCAGTGACCTCTCTCCCGCTAGCGCCAGTGCCCTTTCCAGCGCCCTTGACCTTGCGAGTGCCAGTGTCAGGGCCCTCGCCAATGCCAGCGGCTTCGATCTTGACCTAAGCCTCGTCAACACCATCATCCGTAAAGTTGATCTGGCAAGGTCTTACGCTCACAGCTGTGAGCTTGTTCTGGCAAGGCAGGGGGCCGATTTATCTGGCGCGAACCTATCTGGTGCCGACTTATCAGAAGCAAAGGTGACCGGCGCAATCATGACCCGCTGTCGAGGGCTACCCTCCAGCGCAGTAGAGGACCTAAAACGGAGGGGGGCTATCTTCCACAACAATCGGTGACGCCTATAACGACATAGCAATCGCAACTGACCTCAACCATTCAGGCTTTTTTAGTCGGGGCAATAGTGACGCGCCGCAGAGGGTAATGGTAGGCAAAATAGAGGCTCAGGGCAATCAGCACCGCAGGCACAACGCTGATGAGTAGGCGAATGGTCCATAGGGCTGACACAGGCTGTTCGACGGCGCTGCTGTTGGCACCAAACCTGGCTTGGTCGAGGAGGACGCCAATCATGAAAAGTGCGATCGCACTGCCCAATTTCTGACAAAACACCAAACAGCTAAAAAATAATCCCTCCTGCCGCCATCCCGTTCGTGCGGCATCAAGATCAATCACATCTGGCAACATGGCAAAGGGCACCAGATAAAACGTCGCTAAGCCAACGCCGCTGAACGCCGCCAGCCCATACATGAGACTGACCTGACCGGGCTGCACCGTGATCAGCCCTAACAAAGCCAGTAGTGTCAGCGGTGCCCCCAAAAAGAACGTCGTCCGCTTGCCCGTGGCCCGTGTTACCGCCATCCAGATCGGCAGGCTAACCACAGCCATCCCCTGAATGGCAATCGCCATCTGGGTAAACGCCCGCTCTGGCAACTGCATCCAACTTGAGATGAAGTAAGGCAGCATGGCCGCAGCCACCTGGGTACCGATCCAAGCCCCTAAATAAAGACCGAGCAACCAGCGAAAGGGGCGGTTAGCCAACACCGAGAGGAGATCAGCCCGAAAAGACTGAGTAGGTAATGGCACGGTCGAGATTCCCCGCTTTTGCTGCAGCCAATAGCGTCGCTGCGTCCCCCAAATGCACAGGGCAATCCCCACGAAAACACCCACACTGGTGAGGACACCGATGGTCAGATATTGTTGTCGGGGGTCTGCCACCACGGTAAACACAACCTGTGCAACCACCAGCGCCAAAATACTACCCACCGTATTAAAGCCGGACTTAAAGCCCATCATGGCGGTCCGCTCGTCGTAATCGCTGGCCAATTCAGCGGCCAGGGCCGTGAAGGGCAGCATCACAGCGGTATAGGACGCATACACTACAATCGACAACACACCGTAATAGACGAATAGGTGCTGCTGCGATGCGAACGGCGGCACCCACCACTGTAGGGTGCAACAGAGGACCAGTGGTATCCCACCTCCAACCATCCAGGGAAAACGCCGACCCCAGCGGGAGCGAGTGCGATCGCTCAGCCAGCCAATTAGCGGATCGCTAATCGCATCCCAAACGGTGCCAATCAGCAGAACAGTCCCCGCCAGGGTCGGATTCAACCCGGCAACATCCGTCAGAAAATACAGCAGAAAAAAAATTGCAATGCTGACGGGCATCACCAGCCCGATTTCTCCCGCACCATAGGCGAGCTTAGTGGTCAGGGAGAGTCTCGTAGGGTTGTCCATGGGAGCAGTATAGCCGTCACCACAAATGCCCTTTTTTGGGGCCCTTTTTTGAGGCCCTTTTTTGAGGCCCTTTTTTGAGGCCCTTTTTTGAGGTTTGTGAACGACGGCAGGCAACTTGGCAACCCTGCTGGGCACTTGAGCACCAGCATTGTCCTCAACAAAGTGGCGAGATCTATAGGGTTCAGGTCAGGCTGACAGTAGCCCGGCGCTTATCCGCCGCAGCCCACGATTCACGACATCGGAGTAACGCTGCTTGCCCAAAAAGACATCCATCATGACTTGAATACCCCGTGGATGCTTGACCCCAACCCGGTAACCCACCTTAGGCGCCAGGTAAAAAGCCTTAGCCAAACGCGCAGCCCACCGCATTTCCTTGCCCCATTCCTCAATCATGGTCTGAGTGTACTGGGCTAGCGCTGCGACATCACCCACCAGAGCCGAATGAACGGCTTCGGACGCTTTTAAGCCACTAAATATAGAGGGTCGAATCCCTTCAGCAGTAAAGGGATCGACCACACAGGCTGCCTCTCCTGCCAAAACCGCTTGGGTCGTATGCAAGGTTTGGTCACCGTTCCACAAAAAGATCGGATGACCGTGCTGGGCCTCATCACTGATATCGACCCCAAACGCTTTTGAGTATTTGACCAACGGCTGCACCAAATCCTTAGCGCCACGCTGAGCCGAGGGAAACAAGCCGCTCCCCAGGGAGTAACCGTCGGCCTTGGGAAAGTTCCAAACATAGCCCTTTTTAAGCAACCCGAGTTCAAGGTGAAAAACATGGGCGTCTTTAATCGCCAGTCTGGGTTCTAGTTCAAGCGCGCCAGCCATTGAAGGCTTACGCGGTCTAAGCCCTAGCCATTTCGCCATCGGTCCTTTAGCGCCGTCAGCCGCAATAATATAGCGCCCAATGACCGGCTCCCCTGACGTGGTGATGTGCCAGTAACCACCGCGATAGTCAATCCCTTTCGCGCGGGTCTCGGCCTGCAAAACAGCCCCTTGCCGCTGGGCCTGCTGCACCATGTAGTGATCAAATTCATCGCGACGCACCATCCAAACAGGCTCGGACAGCTCAGCGACGACCTCATCTTCAAGGTTGTAAGTACAACGAACATGGGTGACCTTTTGAGAAATCACCGGCTCAAAGTCATAGTCAAACCACTCAGCAACTTTCGGACAAACGCCGCCACCACAGGGCTTATAACGGGGTAACTTATCTTTTTCTAAGATCAGGACAGTATGGCCTTTTTTAGCCAGATGATAAGCCGCTGTCGCCCCTGCGGGGCCGCC
>JBCBOC010000447.1:0-4220 GCA_039821475.1 Cyanobacteria bacterium J06632_22
GTCTCTAAAGGCATGACCCGGTTTGAGGCGAAGGTTCTGGGGCATCCTTACGCTCGGGTTTAAACTGTGTGCCTGACTATTACAGAGTCCAATCGATACTTGCCCAAATTGGGATCTACCATGGACGCTGCCCCGGTTACGGCGTTAGGCTGTTGCAAAGAAAATTAGCGCTTTACCTCATCAGCCAGCCTACTGCTCCCCCCGCGTCAGCTCATCTCTCCGTTTGTCTGTTATGACTGCGAGTCCTATCCGCTCATCGTCTTCTCAAACGCTTACCCCGCCATCTGTTCCGTTGGCTGAGGCGGTTACCCTACGCGTCACCCATGATGAGCAGGGGATTATTCACTTTTTTCACTGGCCTGATGCCTGTAACTACGGTGTTGAATCTGTGGCCAGTGCCGGTGCTCACGTTGAACAATTGCTAGGGCCTGTTTCTGTGACGCCTTACTTGCAGCGAGTGTCGCGGGTGCTCCGTACCGGTCAGCCCGAACATTTTCAGTGTGTGATTCGCTGCGGACACCATCCTGTCAGCTTTGATTTTGTACTCAAGCCGGTGCAGGCCGTCGGTACTACGGTCCCCGCGTTGGTCACGGGGACGGGCCGACGATTATCGGCTGCCTATCCGGCGGTTGTCTATCCCGCTCCAACCTATGGGGCGGGTGTCAGCACACCATCCCCTGAGCGCGGTGCTGTGGATACCACGACACCGAATCCGTTGGACCTGGCGACGCTGAGCGAAGGGCCTCAGCCTACTGTGTCTATTGCCAGTGTTGAGTCAGACAGCCGGTCCGCTCAGCACTATCACGCCTTACTGAGCCACATTGCGGCCAATATTCGTCGCACCCTTGACTTGAAGACGATTTGGCAGCAGACCGTCGATGGCTTAGGTACCCTGCTAAACCTGCATCGCTCGCTAGTGTGTGATTACTCCCAAGAGATGCAGACGCTCACGGTGGTGGCAGAATTTCATCAGCCGGACTTGCATCCTTGTGTGGGTAAGACCTTTGAGCTGGCGAATAAGCCCGATTTCCGACAGACCATTGACACCCTGAAGCCGGTTATTTCTGATTTTGAGCGGGGTGATGAAGGGGATGCTCCCTACACCGTTCTCACGGTGGCGACCTGCTATCAGGATGCGCCGAATAGTGTGCTGGTGCTTCAGCAGCCCCCGCGGCGACCCTGGCACCCGATGGAAATCGAGTTGATTAATGAGCTAACGGATCAGGTCGGGACTGCCATTGCTCACGCCAAGTTATTTGGCGAGAGTCAGGCGCTGACGCAGGGGTTGCAGCAGGCGAATGATCAGCTCCTGCGCAAGAACGATGAGCTTGAGGAGGCGCGCCGCCAGGCGGAAGAAGCCTCTCGACTCAAGAGTGAATTTTTGGCCAATACCTCCCATGAACTGCGCACGCCGCTCAATGGCATGATCGGTTTTTTAAGACTGGTTTTGGATGGGATGGCTGATGATCCTGAAGAGCAGCATGACTTTATCAGTGAGGCTCATGCCTCTGCCCTACGACTGCTCGACTTGATTAACGACGTACTCGATGTGGCAAAGATCGAGGCGGGTAAGATGGAAATTGATTTCAGCGATGTCGGGCTGAACGAATTGATGAGTCCCGTCGAGAAGTTTGCTTGTCAGCAGGCGGAGCAGCGTCAGCTCTATTTTCGTCTATCGTTACCCGCCACGCTGGATGAGATTAAGCTCTATGGCAACTACCAGCGCCTGTTACAGGTGGTGCTCAATCTGGTGGGCAATGCCTTTAAATTCACCCCGGAGGGTGGTGTAACGGTATCTGCGGAGATCAAGTCTCAGCCAGTACGCTTGGGAGATTATATTCAGTGCGATCGCACCCAAGCGGATCGAATCCTACCGGGCTTTGTCAAAATCAGTGTTGCCGATACCGGCATTGGCGTTTCTCTCGAAAAGCAAGATCGCCTGTTTCAGACCTTTAGCCAGGTGGATGGCGAGCGCACCCGCCAGTACGGTGGGACCGGACTAGGTCTGGCGATTTCTCAGCGACTAATTGAAGCAATGGGCGGTAAAGTCCAATTCATCAGTATGGGAGAAGGCTTAGGATCAACCGTGACCTTTACGGCGCTGCTATACCAGGAACCGGTGCTGATTGCCACAGAGACTGACATGACTTCTGCGGTTTAGGTTGGTCCTGACCGAGGCGTGCAAGCGTTGCGTCATCGTGAGTCGTGAAGTTGCGATAGCGCCAGTGCTTTGACCGGCAAGGACGATGGACGAGCCCCTCGTTTAGCTTTAAGCACCGGTAACGAAGGCTGGGCGGTCTTGATGGGCTGCTGTCAGATAGCTCTCCACACGATTCCAATCACTATCTGCAATGGCCTGGGTGAGTTGGGTGAGCTGCGATTGATAGTGGGCTAAGGCCGCCAATAGTGCGGGTTGGTTGTACTGGGCCATCAGTCGCCCCAGTTCTGGGTTACCGCCACCGACCCGACTGGTGTCCTTAAAGCCTGAACTGGCAAGCTGTTGGGCCAAGGTCTGCTGGGGGCTGGTAGTGCAGGTGTGGAGCAAACTGGCCCCTAACATCACAGGTAAATGCGAAATCAGGGCGACGGCCTGGTCATGGTCGTCAGGATTGGCAATATAAAGCGTGCTACCTAGCTGACGGATCAGTGCCGTCACCTGTTCGACGGCATCTGCAGGTGTTGAGGGCAGGGGGGTGAGTACGTAAGGCCGCTGCTGGAATAGATGGGGTGTGGCTGCTGTCAGCCCGGCCTCTGCTTTTCCACTCATGGGATGTCCACCGACAAAGCGCGGCCATAGCTCGGTGGCTTGGGTTACTAGCGATCCTTTGACGGAGCCGACATCGGTGACGACGGTCGTGGGCGTCAGGTGGGCGGCTAGCTCGCTTAGGGTGGGCAAAATCGCCGAAATGGGCGTGCAGATGAACACCACGTCTACGGGCGCTAGACTGGCGAGATTCGTACTGGCATGATGCACGATCGACTGCTGTAGAGCCCTTTGACAGGTGGTGTCGCGGCGACTGACGCCCCAGATTTCATGCCCTTGGGCGCACAGATCGAGGGCCAGGCTGCCCCCAATCAATCCCAGTCCAACGATGCCGATCCGGGTGGGGATGATCGGTGGGGGAGGCATCGTGTTATGACCAGTTGTCGTCACGGTGTTGTTGTCCTATCTTGTGGGCGCAGTGCTGGCGTTGGGGGTTGCCTTATTTCAAAATCTGCTGTTGTAACAGTCGGTCTGGGCATTCTAAGCCTATAGGGATCAGCCCTATCGATGTCAGAGAGTTGAGAGCTGTTGCATCCCGAGGGCCATGGAGCGTGTCGAACTCATCCAGCGCTACCAATGTGGCGATCGCACCTTTGCTCAGGTCGATCTGCATGAACAAACGCTGATTGGGATTGACCTGAGCCACAGTCATATGCCCGCGGCTCGATTTGCGATCGCGAATCTGAGCAGTGCAAACCTGAGCCACTGTAGCTTAAACCAGGCTGATTTTAATGTGGCGCGTTTAAGGGGGGCTAACCTCACCCAAGCCCAGCTAGTAGAGGCGAAGCTGAACGTCACTAATCTGGTCCGGGCAACTTTGACGGGCGCTGATCTCTCTGGGAGTTCCATGGTGAGGGCAGAGGCGACGCGATGCGAGTTGAGCCAGGCTCGGTTGTGTCAGGCGAATCTGACCGAGAGTGACCTGCGAGAGGCGCATCTGCGCGGCAGCGATTTGACCCAGGCGAACCTGAGTCGGGTCAAGCTGCGCCAGAGTGACTTGACCGGTGCTTGTCTGGATGGGTGTCAGATGGTGGCCGTCGATCTGACGCAAGCGGATTTACGGGGGGCAACACTGCATCAGGCTCAGCTGGAGAATGCTCAGCTCAGCCAGGCGAATTTTCAGGGTGCCAACCTACGGGGGGCCTGTTTACGCTGGGCCAATCTTCGCGATGCGGATTTGCAACGGGCAGATTTAACGGGGGCTAAGCTCAGTGGAGCGGACTTAACCGGGGCGAACCTGCAGGGGGCGAACCTGACGGCGGCGAGTTTTGTCCATGCCAATCTCACGCAGACGAACTTGATGCAAACCCAATGGCACCAAGCGGATTTGACCGAAGCCCAGCTGACGGGGGCTAAGCTGCATGGCTCTTCACGCTTTCATCTCAAGACGCGTAATTTGCGTTGTGATTGGGTGGATTTGAGTGCAGATGGCAGTGCACTGCCATCTGCACTCAAA
>JBCBOC010000439.1:0-4292 GCA_039821475.1 Cyanobacteria bacterium J06632_22
ATTGCGTTCGTCGAGTTGCTAGGGACAGTTCCTGGCGCTGAAGACCTTTATTCTGGAGCCCCTCGACGCAATCGAATGGATCTACCAACCCTGCGACTGCCATAGCTGCCAATTGCTAATTTTTTCCATTCCCTCCGCTTGGGCGATCGTCACCCTGCGGGACGCCTGAACAAGGCGGGTCCCAAGCACACGGGGGATAAAAAACGCCTGGTTATCGTGCAGACGGCACTGCTGTCTGCATAATTTCACATCCACCCAACCGAGTACACCAACCCAGTACAAGCAATGACCCACCCTCAGCAAACAGAACGCCATTTTCCCATCCATTCCCTGGATAGTGCACCCATGCCATCGAAGGCCGTGATGCAGTGGTATCAAGAGCAGTTTGGGATGGTGCCAAACCTGATTCAGATTATGTCTGAGGCACCCGCATTGCTGCTCTCGTACTGGCAGACCCAAGTTAACCTGCTGGAGCACAGCACACTGTCAAAGCAAGAAATCAATATTGTCCAAACGATTGTCTCCCATGAAAATCGCTGTCAGTATTGTGTGTCAGGACATATGGCCTTTGGCAAAGACCCAGTCTTTAACAATACAGACGCACAGATGGCGGCCATCCGCAATGAAACCGACTTTGAAGACGCGAAGCTCAATGTGTTACGTGACTTCACCCGAAAGGTGATGAAAAACCAGGGACGGATGGCAAGCTCAGTCCTTCAGACTTTTTTGGCGGCCGGATATACCCGCGCGCAAGCATTGGATGTCGTCGCCTGTATTGCGGTAAAGGCCATGTCAAACTATATGAATCAAATGGTACTAACGCCCCTAGACATTGCTTTTGAGAGCTTTGCAGATGACCTGCCCTATCGAGAACAGCGCCCGTCTATACCTGCATAGGCAACCCTTATTGCCGGCTATGTCATTCTTGTTGTGTCACGGCTGTGCCCACCTTCGATGAACCTATTGCATTCGTCGAATTCCTAGGGACAGTGCTTGGAACAGAAGTTCTTGATGCTATAGCCCCTTGACACAGTCAAATGCGTCTACGCCCCTTCGACGGCTATATCTGTCCAAGCGGTGTTCGCTAACCCCAACAAACCTGCCTGGGCAGTTAGCCCTGCAGGACGCGTGTCGCTGCTGAGCGTGATGCACGTAACAGCCGCTAAGGGTCTGCTCTGCTTACAATCGTAGATACCCCCCAAGGCTGCGGACCAACAGACTTCTGGGATTTCAAAGCCGTATATCTACTCAACTATGCCTAACGCTGACGATAGACCCAGATCTGATCGGGTTGGTGGACCCGAAGGTCATGGCATTTCTTCTCTTCCAGACAGGACTCGTGCAAGATCTAAGGATCGGTTTATTTGGTTGGCTGGGCTAATCGGCATCGCCATCATTGGTAGTGGCTTTGGGCTGCTCTGGTGGCTGGCGGGCGGGGGCAGTTTCAGGGTTTCAATCCCAGCATTAATGAACTCCCCAGGGGAGACCTCGGATGTTGCCCAGGGAGAGGGAGAAACAATTGCAGCGGCTGAATTTGAGACGGATGCCGCTATCCCCGAGGGACTGTTTAACTACGGCGGCAGTACGACCTGGGTTCCTGTACATGAAATTGTTGAGCCTGCGATCGCAACTCAATTTCCCGACTATCAGCTCCGCTATACCCTGCCTACCAATGGCATTCCCGGCTCTGGTGTCGGCATTAACATGCTGCTAGACGGGCAGCTAACCTTTTCAGAATCCTCTCGCCCCGTGAAACCCGAAGAATTCGAGACGGCCAAACAGCGTGGCTTTGAGCTAGTGCAGGTGCCGATTGCCATTGATGGCATTGCCCTAGCGGTGCACCCCGACCTCGGCATCGAAGGGCTCAACGTTGAGCAAATTCAGGCCATTTATACAGGGGCGGTCAGCAACTGGCGAGAGGTGGGCGGCCCCGATCTGCCTATTGAGGCGCTATCGCGATCGACCGAAACCTCCGGGACAGCCAAATTCTTTCTTGAATCTGTGGTGGATGCCGAAGCCTACGGCGAGGATGTTCGTTTTCTTAACAGCACAACCGAAGCGCTCAGAGTCGTGGCAGATACGCCTGGTGCCATTTACTATGCCTCAGCACCGGAAGTGGTGCCCCAGTGCGCCGTGTATCCGCTGCCGGTAGCCCCGACTAACACCGATGACTTTGTTGCCCCCTACGATGCGCCTCTGGTTAACAACTGCCCCGATCAGCGCAACCAGCTCAATCGCGAAGGCTTTCGCTCTGGAGACTATCCTCTGACCCGGCGGCTGTTTGTGGTGGTCAAGGCAGATGGCAGCCGCGATGAAGAGGCCGGACGGGCCTACGCTGAACTGCTGCTCAGTCCTGCTGGTCAGATGCTGATTGAGGATGCCGGATTCGTCGGGATTCGCTGATTTGCTTTTTAAGGGACATCTCCGGTAGACTCGCAACCGGTTAACGCGTTGTGTTTCTGGATTGCCCCCACCATGAAAATTTCAAACCTTCCCTATCGGTTGCTCGTTCAGTTACCGGGTCGGCTTCAGCGTCTGTGTGTCTTGACGGCGCTGATGCTCGGCAGCGCGTTGGCGCAGCCTGCCTTGGCAGATCAGATGCGGGTGAGCTGGTATGGTCCTGGCTTCCACGGCAATGCCACGGCCAATGGTGAGACTTTTAACCGTTGGGGGCACACCGCGGCCCATCCCAGCTGGCCCTTTGGGACGTTAGTGCAAATCACCAATCCCAGAAATGGCGCAACGGTAACTGTTCGAATTAACGATCGCTCTGGCGGCATGCTGGATTTGGCCGAGCAGGCGGCAGCTGATTTGGGCGTAAGGTCGCAGGGCATTGCCACTGTCAACGTCGAGATTCTCCGTTGGGGCTACTAAACCTTAGCCCTGTCCAGGACGGTCGGTTTCCCCGAGTAACCGACGGGTTTCAAGCTGCACGTGGTTTAAACTAGGGCACCATGGCCAGACCTCTACAGCGTATTACGGTCACGCCGGCCCAAATTCAAGGACAACAGCTACAGCTCACGGCCGATCAGGTGCATTACCTGCGTCGGGTGCTGCGGCTATCGGCAACCGATCAGTTCATTGCCCAAGATGGGCAAGGCCAACAGTGGCAGGCTGAGCTGCTGCCCCAAAGTGATGGCGCGACCCTGCTGCTGCCCCTGGCGGCAGGGCCACAGTCCTACCCCGTAACATTGGCGATGGCGCTACCCAAACAAGGGTTTGACGACGTGGTACGTCAGGTAACGGAACTCGGCGTAACTACGATCCAACCGCTGATTAGCGATCGCACGCTACTATTGCCCAGTGAGAAAAAACTGGCCCGATGGCAACGCATTGCCCAGGAAGCGGCTGA
Source organism: Cyanobacteria bacterium J06632_22 (assembly GCA_039821475.1). GTDB lineage: Bacteria > Cyanobacteriota > Cyanobacteriia > Phormidesmidales > Phormidesmidaceae > CAWUKV01. The sequence goes on from JBCBOC010000439.1 coordinate 3,353, forward strand.
ACAGTGCGAACGAACTCAAATCCCTAACATTGAGACACCGAATCAGTATGTTGACTGGGTAACTAGGGAAAGTACGGGAAAACTAACCCCTCAGGCCTATATCTGCGTTGCCCGGCACCAAGGTAACCCGTTTTTATCTTGCCTAGAGCGGGATACAACAACTTTATCTCAGCGCAGCATCATCATTGCAATTGGGCCAGAAGGCGGATGGACGCCTGCGGAGATTTCGGTTGCTAGGGCCCAGCATTACACGCCAGTATCGCTGGGTTCCGCAATTCTACGCGCTACCACAGCGGCGGTTGCGGCAACCTCAATCATTAGTATGAAGCTACATATCCTTCCGTAAATTTTTTTCGCGTGAATGCTCGGATGGCTGTGTCAAGACACCTTGATTAAACTTGGTCTATTCAGCCCTGCAGGTGGGCTATAGTCCCTCGCGGCGCTGGATACGGGGATTCCAATTAGACAGAGAACACACCAATGAGCCAAGAGTTTGTTTTTTCAGGGTTTCATGCACTTTCAGAACCCATTCGTATTCAAGTACTAGAACTGCTACGAGAAGGTGAATTTTGCGTTGGCGACATGTGCGAGCGCCTCAGCATTGCCCAATCCAAGCTTTCTTTTCACCTCAAAACGCTGAAGGAAGCTGGTCTGGTCAAGGCTCGTCAGCAAGGTCGCTGGATGTACTACAGCCTAAATGAGGCTCAGTTCAGCGTCCTCGAAGAGTATCTGTCCGGTTATTAGTCCGATCGTTAGGGCTCCTGTTGGGCATATATAGCGCCCGCCACTTTGCTTAGGACAGTTCTGGCTGTGAAACCTTTGGTATGGTCGCCAAGTGGCCCGCAACTGCGCACAAACGTTTGTGGTGGTTGCTATAGTAGTCGCCAGCTCTGTTAGGACCAGGCCGCTTCTCTATCTTTTTGGGCCATAGAGTTGTGTG
>JBCBOC010000250.1:0-5999 GCA_039821475.1 Cyanobacteria bacterium J06632_22
GCTGCAAAATCAGCCGATCCGTCTCGCCAGGGTCCATCCACGCTGGATTAATTAAAAAGCGATCGCCAATCTCCTGGGGCTTCCAGTAGCTTTTCCAGCTTTTGGCCCAATCCTCTTCTTCAATCAGCTTCCACTCTACCAGGGGCTCCGCCGACACCCCCGCACACAGGGCGTCTTGTTTGAAGGTCAGGGCCAGCGCCGCCAGGTCCAAATGCTCAAACTCCGACTGGGGCACATAGGCTTTAATAATACGAGACTTCCCTCGCTGCTCGCTGGCCGTCCCCCGACTCTCCAAACTCGAAAACCGCCAAAAGACCGTATCTTCTAGCGCAGGCGCGCAGGTGACTTGTATTTCCCACCAGTTTTTGACCATTGCGGAGAGTGTTGTAGGGGCGTTATAGGGTTTTTGTTGGGTGGGGAAGAGGGGAAGTGGGGAAGTGGGGTGGTAACTACAGTTAACCGCTCTACGGGTACTAAAACGCTTAACTGTGTTTCCCGCCTCACCCCCTCACCAAGCGTAGCGCCCCTACCGCCCCACCTTCTTACAGTCTTACTGTGTACGCATCGCGAATCCCCGTCACCTTCTTGATCTCGTCCAAGATACCTTCGGGTAACGGGTCGTCGATGCTGAGCACCATGACAGCATCGCCACGGACAATTTCGCGGCCGACTTGCATGCTGGCGATGTTGACATTGAAGCTACCCAGGAGGGAGCCGATTTTGCCAATAATCCCTGGCATGTCGCGGTGCAAAGTAAACAACATGTACTTGCTAGGGGGGACATTGATGGGGAACTGGTTGACGTTGGTGATGTAGACCTCGTCGTTGCCCAGCAGTGTACCCATGACGGAATGTTCGCCCAGGGAGCCTTTGGCCGACAGGTATAGGGAGCCGGTGTAGTCGCGGACGTTGGTGTCACGGGTCTCAATTACCTGAATGCCGCGTTCTTTGGCTTCAATGGAGGCGTTGACGTAGTTGACCCGCTCTTGCAGGGCGTTGGAGAGCAGACCCTTGAGGGCGGCAATGACGATGGGCTTACTGTCGTTTTCGGCCAGCTCGCCTTGGAGGCGAATGCTGAGCTGTTCGATACGACCACCGGCAAGCTGGCCCACTAAGTTGCCCAGGGTTTCGGCCAGCTGTAGGTAGGGGCGCAACTTTTCTAGAATGTCGGGGCGTAGCCCAGGAATGTTGACGGCAGAGCGGGCGGGCAGGCCCAGTAGCACGTCGCGGATTTGCTCGGCCACGTCTACAGCGACGTTAATTTGCGCCTCGGAGGTGGAGGCACCCAGGTGGGGCGTTAGGACCACATTTTTGCCCAGGTCCCGCAGGGACGATTCGCCCAGGGGTTCACTGGCATATACATCTAGGGCGGCACCGGCAATTTGGCCGTTGGTAATGGCTTCGGCCAGGGCCGCTTCGTCGATAATGCCGCCACGGGCGCAGTTAATCAGACGGCAGGTGGGCTTCATCTTGGCCAGGGCTTCGGCGTTGATCAGGTTGGCCGTTTCCTTGGTTTTGGGAATATGCAGCGTAATGTAGTCGGACTCGCGGAACAGCAGCTCTAAATCCACCAGACGGCAGCCCAATTCCTCGGCTCGGTCTAGTGAGATAAAGGGATCGAAGGCCAGCAGGTTCATGCCCATGGCGCGGGCGGCGGTGGCCACGTGGGAGCCAATTTTGCCAAGGCCAACAACGCCGAGGGTTTTCTTGTACACCTCAACGCCGGTGAACTGTTTGCGGTTCCACTCACCGGCCTTGACAGACTGGTTCGCAGCTGGATCATCCGCGACAGCGACAGCATCATCGCTAGGGCGTGCTCAGCAGCGGCGATGGTATTGCCTTCGGGGGAATTCACCACCACAATGCCTTGGCGGGTGGCGGCCGCCACATCGACGTTGTCGACGCCAACGCCAGCGCGACCAATAATTTTGAGCTGTTTACCAGCTTGGATGACAGCTTCGGTGACCTTGGTGCCGGAGCGCAGCATCAGCGCATCGTATTCAGGAATGATTTTGACCAGTTCCTCTGGCGGGAGGCCGGTTTTGACATCAACCTGAGCGACTTGGGACAGAATATCGAGGCCGGACTGATCGACCGAGTCAGAGACAAGTACCTTGGGCATGGGCTAGGGCGGGGGAAATTGATTGTGTGAATAAAACTTAGCCACGTCCAAAATTATTTTTTTCTGTAGCGCAAGCTACGAAGTTGAACGCGGTTGGGCGACAGTAATTTTACGGCAGAACGCGATGAGGTTGATGGGGAATGGGGAAATGGGAATAGCGAAAGAGCAGCATGCTCCCTCAAAGCCAGGCAACATAAGGGCATTTGCGACTTCAACGTTTCGCTAAAATTATGAGTGCCGTCTGCTGCGCACCCCCCTCCTGAAGGCAAATTATGCCGGTTCTACCGGGCGTTTGACGTTAGAAAAGGCTTAAGGTTCGTCATCTAACACTTCGAACAAACTGACGATGACGGTATTGGACAGGAAAAAGCCATCGGGATCGGTGAGGCGGAGGTGGGGCGCCGTCGCCGATCGAGTGAGGATAGCCAGTCCATTGTCGATGTGGGGCTGCAGTACTGAGACGGTATCGTCTAACCGACCCAGCGCCTGAACAGGCGCTAGCGACACCCCTTCTTTCAGTCGCAGGCCTGTGATCAGTCCATCGAGGACCCGCTCGGTACGGGGGGTGGTGGGGCAGTCTAGCTGGCCGTGGGTTTTGACATAGTGCTGTACCCAGGCGGCATATTCGCGGCGGGTGCGGGGACGGCTAAAGCGTTGCCAGTGGGTGTAGCTGGTCGCCCCCATACCAAAACCGTAATGGGAACGATTTTCCCAGTAGATGCGGTTGTGTTGGCACTGGTAGCCCGGTTTGGCATAGTTCGAAATTTCGTAGTGGTCGTAGCCTGCGGCGGTGAGGGTCTGCTGAGCACGACGCAGCATGGTGAGGGTGGTTTCGTCGTTGGGTAACGGGGCAATACCGGGCTGGTAGGTGCGGCCAAAGGGGGTTTGCGGCTCGACGGTGAGGTCATAGACCGAAAGGTGGGTGGGATCAAGTGCGATCGCACGCTCCAAATTCTGCGCCCAATCCGCTAGGGTCTGGTGTGGGAGCCCAGAAATCAAATCTAGACTCCAGTTCACAACGCCCGCCGTCTGCAAGTCCGCCACAGCCCGCTCGACGTCCACCACTCGGTGAAACCGCCCGCAGGCCTCCAGCGCCGCATTCTGAAATGACTGTACCCCTAGGCTCACCCGGTTCACCCCCTGGGCCACGTAGCCTTGAAGATGGGTTATGTCAAACGTGCCGGGGTCCATTTCCATGGAGATTTCGACACTGGGGTGCAGGCCAAACCGATCCCGCAGGGTTTCTAAAATGTGGCCGACCTGGGCCACCGACAGCAGCGATGGCGTTCCCCCACCGAAAAAGACTGTCTGCAGCGGCCCCCCAAGAATAGGCGTGGCCTGGATCTCTTGTGTCAGCAGCCCGACATAGTCGGCAACGCTACCCGAATTCTCACCTCGACGGGTTTCACCCAGTACAGAAATCGGAAAATCGCAGTAAAAGCAGCGGCGGCGACAAAACGGAATGTGAATATAGGCTGCGTGAGGGGTCTGTGGAAGCAAAAGCAAGCGTAAAGTAGAGACATTTTAGGGAGAGTAGCCCCTATGTCTATAATGGCTCTATCTTCTAAACCACGTCTAGCCTGCAGCTTTCTCTGGGGAAGGCGCTGCGCTTAGACAGCCTAGTCTTGGACGTGGCCTGGATTTATGCTTCAGTCTACACAATCGATCTGAACCCAACGCCCAAATTTGCCCCCAGTTTATTCATGCTAGATGCGCTCATCATTATTTCGTTTGTCATTGCTGGGGCGGGCATCGGGTTTTATGGTATCGACCTGCTGCCCGAGACCGCTTTACAACAGGTCAACAGCCTAGAAGGGTTAGGCTCAGTCACCGCAGGCTTTGGTGCGTTGATTGGCACGGGGCTAGGGCTGGTCATGCAGACCAGCTATCGCCGGGTAGAAAAGCAAATTCGCGAGCTGCCCCCCGATCGGATTTTGGCGCGGGCCGTGGGCCTAGTGGTGGGCCTCCTGATTGCCAACCTGATGTTAGCGCCGCTGTTCTTGCTGCCAATCCCCCCCGAATTTGGGTTCATCAAACCCCTGACTGCCGTAATGGGCAGCTTACTGTTTGCTGTCAGCGGCATGAACCTGGCAGACAGCCAAGGCCGAGCCCTGTTGCGGCTGGTTAACCCCAACAGTGTCGAAGCCATGATGATTGCTGAAGGCACACTCAAACCCGCCGACACCAAAATTGTCGATACCAGCTGCATCATCGGTGGCCGCATTGAGGGCCTGATGAAAACGGGCTTTTTAGAAGGTCAAATTCTTATTCCTCAGTTTGTGCTGCAAGAGCTGCAGGCCGTCGCCGATGCCTCCAATGACCAGAAGCGAATACGCGGTCGACGGGGGTTAGATGTGTTGCAGCGGCTGCGCGCTGACTATCCTGAGCGGGTCATCATCAACGCTGCCGACTACGATGAGATTGCCAAGGTCGACGCCAAACTGGTGAAACTGGCCCAGGAACTGAACGCCGTCCTGCTGACCAACGACTATAACCTCAACAAAGTTGCCAGCGTCCAAGAGGTGCCGGTCCTCAACATCAACGATCTGGCCCAGGCTATTCGCCCCACTTATTTGCCCGGTGACGATTTAGATATCAAGATTCTCAAGGAAGGTAAGGAAGCCTCGCAAGGGGTGGGCTACCTGAACGATGGCACTATGGTGGTGGTCGAAGAGGGGAGAGAGTACATTGGCGACCAGCTTACTGTTGTGGTGACTGGGGCGCTGCAAACCTCCGCAGGCCGCATGATTTTTGCCCGGCCCAGTACAGCAGCAGTCAGTAACTAGCCGCTGGCTTAAATCCAATTAACCTGGCCGACAATTTCTGCTGCGATCTCTCCTACTGTTCGGTCATCTGTTGCAATTTCAAAATCCTTAGGCACCTCCCCAGCCAAAATTTCAACCAATTCTGCTGTCCGCTGCAAATGCCAGGCCAATCCCTGCCCCATTTCTCGTTTTTGAACTCGCGCCCTTAACGTGGCTAACGTGGCTCGTAACTGGCACACAGTGACGGTGCTGCTAGGTATGACCTGCTGAATGGCATTAACGTCTTCCTGGGTTTCAATCACGCTTGAGATGATCAGGTTTCGAGAACCAGTTCCAAAGCAGTTACGCCATATATCCCGCAAGTGCAAACAGGCCAGCTGCGATCCAAAGCGATCGTCGGCAGGTCTTGGATAGGTGTAGCGCAGCTGATCAAAATCAATAAAGGTATGGGAAATCGCCTGCTCTGCTAGTTGGTCACTGACTTCGCCAGCTACTGTTGATTTACCGACACCGATGGGGCCACTGATTAACAACAACGGTGTAAGACTGGATGGTGCCATGGTGACGCTTTAGCCCATGATCAATACTGTTATGACGGCGAGAAAACGACTCACCCACTGGGTGCCCAGGTGCAAAAGATTAATGACAATGGCGCCACCCAAGATAGTTGAGTACTGATAGATCAGCCACGGGCCTGACTCCCGTTTTGGTTGTTTCCCTAGCTTGCTGGCCTGACCTGTGTAGCCATTAATTTTGAAGAGTTTGCTGGGAACGTCTCTACAGACAATCTTGAGGTTCCAAAACAAGCAGACAACCCCCAGTATCGGAATCATTAATCCCAGGGGGTTTAATTGGGTGACGGCATCGTTGGGCAATTGATCGATAAGGGCCGGGTCAATGCCTCTAGCGGTATACAGTGAGACCGTATCGTAAAGAACGTTGAGCAGGTTACTGTCCCAGAAAATTAGACAGACCGTACTGACAGTGACTAGCCCCATCTGAGCCCACAGGCCGTAGGTTCCATCTAGATATAGGTAGGCATATCGGGCGTTTTCTCTTTTCTGGGACAGTAACCTGCTCAACGTTCTTTACGATACGGTCTCACTGTATAC
>JBCBOC010000068.1:0-10234 GCA_039821475.1 Cyanobacteria bacterium J06632_22
GACCGTTTGGGTCGTAGACTAACTCCAGGACGGCTCTGCCGATAGCTCTCTCGCTGCCCTATTCATGCAACAAGGCCGTAGGATCCCTAAAGTCTGAGCCGCCTGGCCCCAACCGATCTAACCGCTTGCCATATCCCAAGATGAGCTAAAGTAACTAACCATCGCCCATGCATCGCCAACAACATGAAGATGACGAAGGCATTAGCGGCGACTGGCGGTTATTTTAAGTATGCCCGACTAACCTGGCTGAGCAGCAGTCTCGTCAACAGACTCAATCGTGGGCTGGGCAGCGCCATTAATAGCCACTTTGACGACGCGGTTGATATTCTCAACGGACTTCGGCAAACGCAGCGTTAAAATGCCCTCTGCATAGCTGGCCTCAACGTTCTCGTGATCGATCCCTGCGGGCAAATTGACCACGCGGCGGAAGGTGCCATAGCTAAAGTCGTTATGCAATACGCGCACGTCCTCAGCCTGTTCAGGCGCTTTCCGTTCGCCGGAAATAGCGACAGCTTTGCGGCTGGCCTGAATGTCAACGTTGTTGGCATCAACACCAGGCAACATTAACTGTAGGACATAGGCATTCTCTTCTTCGGTCAGGCTAGCAGCAGGGGTGAACGTTGTTTTTACAGCGACCGCGGTGTCGAATGCCCGATCAAACTCACGGCGAAGGGTTTCGAGTTCTTCGAAGGGTTGCCAATAACGAACCATCATTGCTTAAACCTCTTGTCTCTTAATGGTGGGCGCTAAAGCGGTGATTTTTGTCTCGCTTGCATTCCCTTTACGCTTTCCAGTATGCAAGCTGGGCCAGATTGTACCCAGTGATGGGAACCCCCCTGGGGTGTTGGGTTTACCCGAACTATTTAGGCTATGCTGTGAAGCGTGCTTTAAGAGACTTACAACATGGGCAAAACAGCATTGGTGACCGGCGCCTCTGGCGGTATTGGCTACGAATTAGCAAAAGTGTTTGCCCAAAATAAACACAACCTTATTTTGGTTGCTCGCAGTACGGATAAGCTCAACCGTATTCAGCATGAACTGTCCGAGCAGTACGGTGTAAATGCCACGTCTCTGACCCACGATCTGAGTGACAATGCCGCACCCCAGTGTTTGTTTGACCAGCTCCAAGAACAGCATCGCACGGTAGATGTGCTGGTCAACAATGCCGGTTTTGGTGACAACAGCGCCTTTGTAGACAGCGACTGGCGCAAGCAAAACAGCATGCTCCAGCTCAATGTTGTGGCCCTGACTCACCTCACCCGACTGTTGTTGCCGGGTATGGTGGCGCGTCGCAGCGGTCAAATTATGAACGTGGCCTCTACAGCAGCGTTTCAGGCCGGACCGTACATGTCGGTGTACTACGCAAGCAAAGCCTATGTACTGTCGTTTACTGAGGCCATTGCCCACGAGCTCAAGGACACTGGCGTTAGCGCGATCGCACTGTGTCCCGGCCCCACCCAATCTGAGTTTCAAAACCGCGCCAACCTAGGTGACGTCGAGTTTTTTGACGCTAGCAAAATACCCACGGCCGCTGCGGTGGCCCAGTTTGGTTACGATGCCCTCCAGCGTAATCAGACCGTTGCGGTCCATGGCACCACCAATAAGTTGCTGGCGTTTTCTAACCGCCTGTTTCCCAGAAAGAGTATTACCCAGGCCATTGGCAATTTACAAAAGCCGAGGACGTAGGACAAGCGGCTTACTTGGACTGGAACGGTGGGCTGATACGAAAAGAAATAGTATCGGGTCTGATCTCGGACCGGTGGGGCGGGGTGGATGCGGTGGGGGGCTCGGCAACGGTGTCCGGGCCAGCGGTGGACTGGCTCGTTGGGCGGGGCAGATTACTTGCGATCACAAGTCCACCCCCGGCCAAAATCGTCAGAGGCAGCGACAGTTCAAACTGTCCTAGCCCCATCAGCCAGTGATACAGCTCCGTCCCTAGAAACAGGATGACGAAACAGGCAATTCCAAACCGCATGAGCACCCTCTGCCCGCCAATATCCCTGCTACTTTACCCACGATTTTCCGTTACGGGCGCACGATTTTCCCCGAGATCGGCACAGCCCCCTAGCCCGGCACAGCTTATGCGCCACCGCCTCTCCCATACAGCCCAATTACCGACATTCCCCATGCCGACGATGGCAAAACCCCGCACCCGTTCAGTACAATAGTCAAACTTAGTGGGTTCCGCACTCACGGTATCGCACTCACGGTAACGCTTACCCAACAGTTATTCCATGCAACCTCTTGTCGCCGCTTCCAGCGAAGCTTTTAAGGGAATCACGCTGCTGTCCAAGCGGGAAATTGACCGCATGCGGCCTGCCTGTCAGCTGGCTGCCAAGCTGCTAGATCACCTGGAGCCGATGGTTAAACCGGGCGTTAGCACCCAGGATTTAAACGAAGCAGCAGAGCAGTGGACCCAAGCCCACGGTGCCGTGAGCGCGCCGCTAGGATACGAATCCGCAGAGCCAGACAAATATCCCAATTTTCCTAAATCCATTTGCACCAGCGTTAATGAGGTCGTGTGCCACGGCATTCCTAACCCCTATCAGGTGCTCGAAGAGGGCGACATTATCAATATTGACGTCACTCCCATTTTGGGAGGCTACCATGGCGACACCTCTCGCACGTTTATGGTGGGTGAAGTGTCACCCATCGCCCGCAAGCTCGTCGAGACCACACAAAAGTCTCTGTATATCGGCATCGAAGCAGTCAAGGTGGGCGGTCGCATTGGTGATATTGGCGCCGCGATTCAGGCCTATGCCGAAGCTGAGGGCTTTTCTGTAGTGCGCGACTTTGTTGGCCACGGCGTTCACCGCGTTTTCCATACTGAGCCCCAGGTGCCCCACTACGGCGTCGAAGGCAAAGGCAAGAAAATCAAGCCGGGTATGGTGTTCACCATCGAACCCATGCTCAATGTTGGGTCCCACGAGGTCGAGCTGCTGGGCGATGGCTGGACAGCGCTCACCGCAGACGGCTCCCTATCGGCCCAGTTCGAGCACACCATCGCCGTCACCAAGCAAGGCGTCGAAATTTTGACCCAGCTGCCCGTCGCGGTGCCCGCATAAGGTTGTGATGCAAGCCCATAAACGGATATTAGGGGTAGGCGCCCTAGTGCTGGCACTCACAGCCTGCATCGGCGCACCATCTGAGCCCATCACCAATGCGCCCTCCCCGGATTCAGCCACGGTCGATACCCCATCGGACACGACATCAGACACGGCATCGGAAGACATCACGATTGTGACCCATCCTACCGACACCGACACCGAAGCGAGGGTGACGGCAGCCAGCTTTAGCGGTGAACCCGGGGCCTATCAGGTGGCCGTCACCCTCAGTAGCCCCGATACCGGCTGTGAGCAGTACGCGGACTGGTGGGAGGTCCTATCCACCGACGGAGACTTGTTGTACCGGCGAATTTTGGCCCATAGCCATGTGGAGGAACAGCCGTTTACCCGCAGTGGCGGGCCAGTTGCGATCGCACCCAATGACCTGATCTTTATTCGCGTCCACATGAACAACACTGGCTACAGTAGCCAGGTCCTCCAGGGCACCGTAGCTAACGGCCTACGCACCACCACCCTGCTGATCGACCCTGAAGCCGACGCAGCCCTAGCGGCGCAGTCCCCCCAGCCCTCCGGCTGCGCGTTTTAAGCTCCTATCCACCCACCGCTGGCCCATGCGCACTGAAGACATCACCGACGCCTACCATAACGGCATCTCCGACGTTATGGTCGAAGCCGACGGTACCGTAGACCGACTGCTGTCCGACGACACCGTAGGGTCGCGTCACCAGCGGTTTATTCTCCGCGTTGGCCCTCGGCACACCGTCCTGATTGCCCACAACATCGACCCAGATATTGGCTCCCGGGTGGACAATATCCAGGTGGGCGACACCGTGCACTTTCGCGGCGAGTACGAATGGAGCGAGCTGGGCGGCATTCTCCACTGGACCCACCGCGACCCCGACAAAGAACACCCCGATGGCTGGATTGAGCACAACGGGGTGAGGTACTGGTAGAACCCCAAGGCACGCCACGACGTGCCCGGTTATGGCCCTATCGATTGCTGCGACGCCCTTGGCGGTTCTGACGACGGTCTGCCCGAATTTCACTCAGCTGTTGTTGCTGTTCTTCCGTGAGAATGTCCTGGGCACTTTCGCGGGAGGACTCAAAGATGCCCCTTAGTGCGGTGCGCTGACTGTCGGATAGATCCAGGCTGCGCATGGCCGCACGGAAATCATCGCCGTCACCGAGGGTACTGCGAAACGTAGAAATCTGTTCTTCTGTTAGCACCCCTTCCACTTCAGTACGGGTGTTCGTCCGTAGAGTTTCGAACTGGGCCTTCTGATCCTCGGTGAGGTTTAGCGCTTCGGCCAGCGCTTCGATGCCGCCCTTGCGTCCTGCACGTCGCTCACCGCGACGCGCCTCTAGCTGGGCCTGCTGCTCAGGGGTGAGAATATCACGACCGGCCTCGCGAGATCCTTCGGCCACCGTGCGAATGTCAGACCGCTGTTGCTCTGTTAAATCGAGGGACCGCAGTGCCTGGCGCATCGGCTCACCGGCATCTAGGCTAGACTGCACAGCAGCGCGCTGCTCATCGGTGAGAATTGCTTCAATCTGACTGCGTGTTTCGGCCCGGAGACTGTCTAACTCAGCCTGCTGCTGTTCGGTCAGATTCAGGGCCTCAACGGCTTGGGATGGAACAGCTTGAGCCGCACGCACACCCGCAATCAGGGAGAGAGAAACGACAGCAAGTGCGATAGTTTTGAGGTTGAATTTCATTGAGAAGAATCTCCTGTGTGAGGATAGTGTTGTCTTCGGCCACCGGACTGAGCGTAGCCCGTGGCTTGTGTTCATGGCCTCAGTTTAGGCAGCGGCCTCTGCAACTGACTGCTAGCAAAGGTCACGAGTAAACCATGACTTTCGTCACGGGTGGCCCTAGGGAGAGAATGAGGATAATGGAAATATAGTTAGCACGCCGAATGGGGGACATCGGCTGGGGGACACCGGATGAGTCGTTCGATTCAATTTCAGAATCATCCCTTTCGGTTTCTGCTCTATCTAGAGTGGGGGCTACTTGCGATCGCACTCTTGGGACTGCTGACCCCAGCTCGCCCCCTCCTAGAGGGCGCCGGACCGCCGCCCCGCATTGCCATGGCCAATCCCTCACCCGGCCTCCAGTTTCTAGGCATTGCCGCCTTTGGACTGTTAGGACTGTGGCTGCCCACCAGCAAACTGGCCCTGCGTCTAGGCCACACCACCCTGCAAGTGTTGCTCGTGGCGCTTACAGGCGTCATGGCCATCGTGGGCGGTAGACTCTTTCCCTTTATGCATCTGATATTGGTGATCCGCAGCTGCTTTATGTACGGCTTAGTCGGTCGCCTCGTCGTGGGAGCCACATCCTTAGTCCTGTTTAGCTGGACCCTACAGCTACGGCTACGCATGGTGATACGGGTTTTGCCGCCGCGGCCCGCCCGGCTCATGCGCCAGGTCTTGCCCAATCTACAGCTCAACACGCTATTTCTTTTTGCCCTCTCCCTCGGGTTTATCATCCTGCTCATCAATGCCCTCCTGACGGAGCGCCGCAGCCAAGAAAAGCTCCGACGGGCCAATCAACAACTCAAGCAATCCGCCCAGGAGATTGAACGACTGGCCATGGATCAAGAGCGTAGCCGCATCGCCCGTGACATTCACGATTCCCTAGGGCATTCCCTCACTGCGCTCAATATTCAGCTCGAGGGCGCCCTGAAACTGGCCGACCGTGACCCCCAGCAGGCCCGTACGTTTTTGACCGAGGCTAAGCACATGGGGTCGGTCGCACTACAAGAGGTCCGTCAGTCCGTGGCCGCCCTTCGGGGGGAACCCCTCAGGGGCGTGGCCCTTGAAGAGGGCATTACAGAATTAGTGGAGAATTTTCAAAAGGCCTCTAGCCTGTCCCCCACCGTGCACTTGGCCCTGCAAGCATCTCTATCGGACCCCGTCCGACTGGCCTTATATCGCATTGTGCAAGAAGGGCTCACCAATATTCTCAAGCATGCCAGCCCCCAAACGGTCACACTGGATTTAGCCACCCATGCCCAGCGCGCCATGCTAACACTCACAGATGACGGCCAGGGCTTTGACCCAGCGTTGCTCTCCACCGGCTATGGGCTGCGAGGCATGCGCGAACGGGCCGAGGCCCTAGGCGGCAGCTTCGCCATCCAGAGTCAGCCCGGCGCAGGCAGCTGTTTGCAGGTCAGTTTACCGTTGGAACGGAAGCTGTAGGACACCGCCATGATTCGCATTTTATTGGTAGACGACCAGAGCATTTTGAGACAGGGGCTTGCGGCCCTGCTAGGTCTTGAAGCCGACCTTACCATCGTGGGGGAAGCCGAAAATGGCAAAGCCGCTCTGGACCTGATTGCCGGACTGCCCAAGGACGATCGTCCCCAGGTGGTGCTCATGGATATGCGAATGCCGGTGATGGATGGCGTGGCTGCGACCGGTGCGATCGCAACTCAATACCCTGCCATCCAAGTACTCGTACTCACCACCTTCGACGACGACGAGCTGATCGCTGAAACCATGCGCATTGGGGCAAAGGGTTATCTACTCAAAGACACCCCCTCCGAAGAACTCGCCGATGCCATCCGCGCCGTAGCTAAGGGCTACAGCCAGTTTGGGCCGGGCATTTTACAAAAAATGGTCTCTAACCTATCCTCAGTTTCGACACCTGAGCCGGAATTGCCCGAAGGGTTTGAGTCCTTGACTCCTCGCGAAAAAGAGGTCCTACAGCTTCTGGGCGAAGGGGCCAGTAACAAAGAGATTGCTCAAAAACTCTACTTGTCAGAGGGAACTGTCAAAAATCATGTGACCAATGTGCTAAGCCGTCTAGATTTACGAGACCGGACCCAGGCCGCACTGCTGGCTGTAAGACTAGCACCGTATCTCAAATAGACTGAGCCATGCTGTTCTTGGGCAGCGCGTTTGGAATTCTAATATCAAATTCTGTAGATATAAGCTCTAGCGTCATACCCTATTGAATACGCGAGCTTCACTCGGTATGGAAATATTTGGTGTTTGGGATTGGTTCTGGCTGATTCTGTTATTTTGTATTCCTCTCGTTAATCTGGCTGTTTTCATTTTCTATACCTGCGGCTACGGCAATAAAAACGTGGTTAACCTCTGTCGAGCCCTGCTCTTGTGGTTTTCCATTGGTATTGCCCTATCTCTAGCACTGTCGATTGTCTCAGCAGTGTTGGGTGTCTAACAGTTGCGACCTCCCCCATGGACTATGACTATCCAGCTCATCCCCCTACTGACAGCTCAGCAAAAGTTATACCGACACCCCCTCGGTTTGGAACGCTTTCGTGAGTATCTACAAACCCTCTTAAAAGCGGACAAAAGTGATGTAGACCTGTTACCGATGATGATGATGAATCCCATGGGTAAACAGCACGTCGCTGATTACGTTGATGCGCTCATCGCGATGGATGCAGAGGCCATTGCAGAGGAGGCGATCGCATCGAGCCCGCTTTGCACGAGGTTAGATAAGTTTAAACTGGGCCTAGCCGTGGCCGATGACCAGAAGGGGGGCTGGACCAACCGCTTTTCCAGTGACTTTGCCCAACGCTTCCACAGTCAGGCCCAGCTTAAACGTCACTGGATCTCTGCTATTTTTTGGACCAGCGAGCCCCCAACGATTGCCTCCGTGCGAGCAACCGTGCTCACTGCCCTGCATCGTACAGACTACATTCAACGGCACGGCTTTCCTCGCACCCTAGCTGACATGATGGCGCAAGAGGGATATGCCCTGTGGCAGGCAGGCTGCACCCAGCCCACGCTTGCCTCCGAAGACATGGATTACACTGCGACGGTAATGACCTCCCACCTAACCGCTACCGATACCCCTACACAGATGGCCTGTTTATTTGGGGATGTCGCAGCCCAGGTGCTGGGATATGCCCCACAAGGCCTGAGCGCTAATGCTGGCCTTGCACTTGCCTTGCATCAGGTCGCGGTACAGCAACCCGTATCAAGGTTAGGCTGAGTTGCGCCCCCGCGATTAAGGGATAGCCATATTTGGACGCTTCAGCACCGCGGCTCCTGCTATTCATGGCGAGACCGCTCAAGGATGAAGAGTGTATGTATAGCTCTCGCCACTTGGCTTTTGCCGGAATTGAACGCGTCACGTCAAGCGAGAAACGCGATATTTCCCCAGCCATAAGAATTTGAGCATTTTCACGAACGCTATACTCTGAGTACAGTCATTAAAACCCATGCCTGCCGGTGCATTAGGATGCACACTAGCATACTCCTGAAAATCATTAAAAAATATGCTTGTTGCCACTCGTTTGCCTCTGACGCCAACGGCTGAACGCCTGATCAATCTTTGGACTGAACGCTACACACCAGACACTCAGAATTTTTCTCAGGATAGTCGCTCTACCATTCGTCGTGAGCTGCACAAGTTGTCGACGAAACGGGAGAGGGCTAATACCATCGCCAAGTTTACTGAACGCAGCATGGCGCAACACTGCAAAATTGCGGCTGTGAGGACAAAAGAGCTCTATGCCAATCTAGATGATGGGATGGCACTACAGGAGGCTGCTCATCTAGCGAAGTCCGCCGCTGTCATCTATATGAAACTGTTTGAGTTTTATCGGTCTTTCCCATCAGCGGATGCATCCCTAAGCGCTTTACCTGACAGCACTCTGAATGCTGCTAATAAAACTGTTGGGAGCGCTTTGGCGCTGGCATCAGGCGGGAGTATTTTACATCTAGCTGAGACAATAGAACCACTGCTCTTAGCCTTTCAAGCCGAGCATCTCAAATCCAAAGATTGGCGCACCCTAGGATTTATCACCACACAAATCAACTTCACCAATCAATTATTGTTAGAACAACTCACGTCCTTGGAGCGGATCTGGCTGGCACCTTACTTCTCGTTTCTAGAAGAGCAGGTGGCTCTGCCCTGGCAGCGCGTCTGTGCCGTCGCTGCCGAACATAATGAACAGTCCCCCGCATTTGTTGCGGTTGAGCAGTTGATGGCCCAATCAACCCCAATTTCTAGGCGAGTGTACCGTAGCTTAGGCAAACGGTTTGGCAGTCATTACAGTCGTCGCGGACGATTCGACACACCCGCGATTGAGCATTCTTGCCTGCGCGATTTGGACATGTTTCAGGCCTATTTATGGCTTTGCCTTCTACAAGAGAATCAAAAGCCCCTTGAGGAAGAGCTTCAGCCCCTCTGTGAACAGGTATTTGACTCTGTGCGGATTACCCCCGCACTAGTGAGCAGCGCCACTCAAAGTCTATCCAGAGAAATTATTCAGCGTCTGAGTCCCTCACAACAGGCTCTAGTCAGCCCTTACTGTGAGGCGATGGTGGACACGTTTTCTCAAGACGCGTAAATATAGCGTTGGGCACTTCGCTTGAGCCGCCAAGTACGGCTATTCATTGGACAAAGTGCGCTTCGTGCCTCGCAATCCGGCTCAAACTTTTCGTGAATTGCTATAGTTTCTGTTGTTTGGAATAAACTTCTACCACATCCAGAACTGGATTTTTCCCTGAGACAAGCTCCAGATTCCAGGCTATGCGTGATTTGTGCCTACACGTTTCAAGCTGGACGTAATTTAGGATAGGTGCAGTATCTCTTTTACCTTGTCAAATTGCAGAATCAGGTAACGGCATATGTCAGACCTCAAGACAAAAGAAAATGATGCCAGCGTTGAAGACTTTTTAGCTGCGGTTGAGGACGATGCGCGTCGGCAAGATTGCTTGGCACTGCAGTCTATGATGGAGCGCATCACTCAAAAGCCTGCCAAAATGTGGGGCGCTAGCATGGTGGGCTTTGGCAGCTACCATTACACCTACAAGAGCGGTCGAAGCGGCGATTGGTTTGTCACGGGTTTCTCTCCTCGAAAACGAGATTTAACCCTTTACATCATGCCGGGCTTCGAGAATTATGGCGTACTGATGGAGATCTTGGGCAAGTTCAAAGTTGGCAAGTCTTGCCTCTATCTAAAGCGGCTGTCCGATGTCGATTTGGACGTGCTTGAAACGCTCATTAGCCAGTCGGTAGAAGATATGCAAGCAATGTACGATTGCAGCTGAAGCTCAGCAAAACTGATTGCTTCGAAGGATGAGACCTGTAGATGTTCTAACCCCAACCATGCGGGTGCCCATGTCAGTTCAAGGCAGCGATGTCCCTTACGTTGCCATATGGGCCATGCTCCTAGCTGTGCGACAACACA
>JBCBOC010000422.1:0-4427 GCA_039821475.1 Cyanobacteria bacterium J06632_22
CGCTAACGCCCCGGCCAAGGCCAACGCCCCGGCTAAAACCCCGGCTAAAGGGCCTATCAATGCGCCGACTAGCGTTAATGCCCCCGCGCCAATGCCAGCTAAGGCCAACGCCCCGGCCCCCACGCCAGCCCAAACCCAAGCCCAAGTTAAGGCCATGGCTCCAGCCGAAGTCCCGGCCACAGTCCAAGTTAATCCCCCAATCCGGATCCAATATTCAAAAATAGCCAAAATAGCCACAGACACAATAAAGGCTAAACCTAAAGCCCCATATTGATGAAGATCCGCGAGGGAAAATAAACCGCCTATGGATACGCATCCCAGCCAAATAATGCTCAGCCTTACCCAACGCAAATACCGTCTTGGCTGGCGACTGCCCTGTTTGTTGCTTAAATCGCCCAATGTTGGTGGTTCGACCAAGGAATACTCCCAAGCGCTTTATCGAGTTTAAAGCGCTGCCACGTTCAGCGGTGGAGTTTTCTTCAGAAAAAACTATAGGTTTCAACTTAGACGTGGTTTTAGGCGGATTAATCAAAGTGACCAAAGCTATGGCAGTCGAAGGGTTGGTTAACGCATTCGACTGCGTCGAGGGGCTACAGAATCAAGGACTTCAGCGTCAGAAACTGTCCCTAGCAGCTCGACGAACACAACTTACTACTGGCAAAGTTGTCGATCACCGGACTCAACCGCTGGGCTGTATTGCAGATAGTCTCCTAACCATTGGCAGGCATAGTCTAGCGGGTCAACCTGCAAAATCTCGTTAATGCGCCAGAGAAGAATGCGGCGGTCTACCCCGGCTGAAGCAAGCAGTTCGCCGTCGGGACTGAACGTCACGGTCGTGAGGTAACCCTTATGCCCGGTTAAATTTCTCAAAAACGGCTCGGACTGGTCGGGTTGCCAAACCTTGAGGGTGCTTTCTGTCGAGGCACTGACGAGCAGGCGGCTATCGGGACTAAACGTGAGGTCTCTGATGGCTGCGTCGTGGCCGGTGAGCGTGTGGACTAGGGTGCCATCGGGCCGCCACAGGCGCACGGTATTGTCCGCTGAGCCAGAGGCCATCCAGTTACCGTCGGGGCTAAAGGTTAGGGCGGTAATGTCGGCGGTGTGGCCGTCTAGGCTGGCAATGCGCTTTCCCTCACGCCACAGGTAAAGGGTATGGTCTTCTGCTCCGGAGACGATGAGATTATCCGTTGGGCTAATTGCGATCGCACTAATCGGCGCATCATGGCTACCCCATGTCTCTGTTTGCACAAAGCGATCATCCGACCGTCGCTGCCAAAATTTTAGGACCTGGTCGCGCCCGCCCGTGACCAGCTGCTGTCCGTCAGGGGTAAAGACCGCATCGCCCACGTGCCCAGTCTCTAGCGTTTCGATGGTTGTACTATCGGCCCCCATGATGTGCACTGTGTTGTTGGGGTGAATCTTGGCTACCAGCTCGCCATCGGGGCTGAAGGCAAAGCCATGGTGGGTGTTGTGCGATCTATAGCTGTGGGCCGGAGACGAGCTAAAAGTCTGTTCCCCCTCACGCTGCCACACCTTCAGCGACTGATCCACAGAAAGCGACAACAGCTGTTGCCCATCGGGCGTAAAGGCCAGCCCGTGAATGGCATCGGTATGCCCCGCTAAGGGTTGCTGCAGTGTGGGCTGGACCTGCCAACGCCGCACGGAACCGTCCTCGGAGCCTGACAACAGCCAGCCATCGTCCGGGCTAAAGGCCAAATGTTCAACCTCAGCCTCGTGCCCCGAAAACGTACTCAGCAAGCTGCCGTCTACCTGCCACAGATTAACCACGCCATCACTATCAGCAGAGGCCAGCCGCTGACCGTCAGCACTGAAGGCCAGTACTCTAGCCTTACTGCTATGGCCAAAAAAGGTCTTGACCAAAGTCCCATCGGGAGACCACAGCTGGATGTTGCCATCGACCCTGGCCATGGCAATGTATCGCCCGTTGGGACTAACGGCCATGGCAAATAGGAGGCTCCTGCCAATCATAAATTCTCGCGTCGACTGCCCCGTATCATCCAGAAAAACCATGTGAGAGCTGTTCTCTGGCGAGGGATCAGGTTGCTCACTGCGAGGCTCTAAACCGACCGACCGACCTGGAAGATTACCGACACCGGGAGGTCGTCGCGGCCCACGAAACGAAACGAACTGCCCGTCCGGGTGGAAGGCCAGCTGATGGGTGCGTTCCCACCTGAACAGAATCTGCCCATTGACATCAATCACCATTGCGTCTCGATCGGCCACACTGAGTTTCAGCCGTTTACCGTCGGGGCCAAACCGCAGATCGCGTAAGTTATTGGGTAGATTCTCCACTGTGGTGAGCTGTTTACCATCCATCTGCCAGATTTCGAGCGTCTGAGATTCGAGTGCGATCGCAACCCGTTCGCCATTGGGGCTAAAGGCCACATCCGCAATGCCCTCGGTGGGCAGCAGGGGCACCTCCACCGGCTCGCCAGACGGTCGCCAGGTCGTCATTTTGCCATCTGCCCCGACCACCGTAATCAGGTCCCCCTGCGGGTGAATCGCCATACTAACGACGCGGGTGTCAATGTCAATGCGGCTGAGGGCGTTGGTCCGGTCTACCAAACTGTTCATGACCGTATCTAGCTGCTGGGTTAACGTAGCGGGGGGCTGAAACAGCATCTGGCTCGCTGCGGTTGACGCCTGGATCGCCTGGTACATGGCCTGGAGCTGACGGTGGGAGTCAAAGCTGCCCTCGGCCGCTGCCGTCAGCGCCTGAATCTCGCTCAGACGGACCTGGTGCGCCTGTAATAGGGTATAAGCCCCAAAACCCACCGCTGAGAGCAACGCCGCACTCACCGCCAACAAAAATCGGCGCTGTAGCTGGGCTGCTTGCTGCTCTTGCTGCAACTGGGTCTGGAGCTGCTCGGCCCGCATGGCCTCTTGTACGGCGGTGCGATCGCACTCCACCGACGCCGCCAGGTACTGATAGTCCAAGTCGCTTAGCTGCTTGCCCTGGGCCCACTGTTGCGCATCGGCCAGGGCCTGTCCCCGCAGCAGTCGTGATTCATCGATGTTGCCCGAGGCTGTCCAGGCCTGCAGTAGTTGAGAATAGGGCCGCAGATTGCCGAGCTGTTGAGCCACCCACTTGGGGTTAAACACTTCGGCATAGATAGGATTTTTAACGTGCAGCTGCTGGCCCTGCTTGACCACCAACCCCGACAGCAGCAAGTTGGTCTGTTCCGGGGAGTCATCCGAAAGCACCGTTTCCCCTGTCAGCACCTGTTGGTAAATGCCCAACAACCGCCCCGACTTTTCGGGGTTGCTAAGGATGCGATTACGAATGGTGCGGAGGTGCTCGGGTTCGTCCTTGGTTTCCCAGTTTCTGAGCAAATGGTCTCGTACCAAGCTATCGACCCAGAAGCCTTCATTCCCTGCCGGAATCATCAGCCGACCATGGGCGGTTTGTTTGCCCTGCTCTACCACCAGTTGGCACAGCTTTTGGGTCAAAAATGGCTGCCCGCCCGTCCAGTTGATGACGGCTTGGAGGACGGCATCGGGGCTGCCCTGCTCCAGCGTGAGACCCGATGCAAGGGGTTGGGCTTGGTCGTAGGTAAACCCGGTGAGTTCAATGGGACGGCCAATATTGAACGGGGTGCGAGTGCGATCTCTAATCAAATCTGAGGGGGTCGCAACCCCAAACAGGGCAAAGTTTAACCGTTTGTAGGCTGGGTTAATCGCCCGCTGGTTGTAACAAAACCGAATCAGCGCAAAAAAGTCATCTACCGGAAATGGCAAGCTGAGAATGCTGTCAATTTCGTCAATGAAAATCACCAGATTCTCATCGGGGAATTGTTGGAGTAGAACGTCTCCAATAAAGTGACTGAGACGCTGTAAAAAAGAAAATTCGCTTTCCTCGGCCTTCCATGCCGATAGCTTTACCTGCCGGAGCAGCTTAAACCCGCGCCATAGGTCATAGATCAGGCCGGTATACCACTGGACTGGGGTAATGTTTTCACTGCCTATGTTGGTGATGTCAATGACGCTGCAACGGTAGCCGGCCTGCTGGAGTCGATGCCGTGTCTGCACCAACAAAGACGACTTTCCCATTTGCCGAGCGTTGAGCACGTAGCACAGCTCGCCCCGCGTCAGCGCGTCGTACAGCTCAGTATCCGCCTGACGCTGAATATAGCTGGCAGCCTGACTCGCCAGACTGCCCCCTACCTGATAACTAATTTGCTCTATATGGCCCATGCCAACTGCATTTGTGACGCTCTCCGGCTTTCTCACTCCCTCGTTCAGGGGCGCTTAGGTCCAACGATTTGCAGGGTTCTGCATTAGCCTAATGTTCCCTAAACCCCATCTAGCTTCAAAGCTGTAGCTGTCTATGATAAAACTGGCCGTTCTGGACGTCGCTAAACCCTGCACCAAGCTAAACTCCACCTTGTCCCACTGTGATTGCAGTA
>JBCBOC010000161.1:0-7235 GCA_039821475.1 Cyanobacteria bacterium J06632_22
ATGCCGACCCCTGAAACTTTTCTCGACGCTACTAAATGGATGGGTATTGCCACTGTGGTGTTCGGCCTCGTGAGGGTACTGCGATTGCGGAGCGTCGTCAGGACGGTCAGCCTTTAGGGGAGAATGGCCGTGAGTTAATCCTGATCCAGATTAACCGATAGCATCGAATGGTGCGCTAACCCACAGTTTCTACTTCATGAACAGAGCAGGCAAACTGCCCTGAGCCATCTAAACCGATGCAGAAACCCAGCCAACGCAGATCGATCTCCCCTGAAACAGCCTGGTGATGCTGTTAACCCATCAGGGCATCTTGTTAAGGGAGCTCGGTTAAGGGAGCTCGCCTTTGACCGTCTATGGCACCTGCGAATATGGCACCTGCGAACAAGGTGGGAATGGCAGTGTAATATGCCCTGGCTTGTGTGCTGATAGCTGTGTACTCAGCAGGTCAGCCTCACTCAGCGTACGACTCGCGATGGTGCTAGCTGTGCATATTTTTTGATCATAGCAATATTATCGCGGGATCTCCCTACGGGGCTGCCCCACCGAACCAGACGGTACGCTGAGCCGACATCGGACTGACGCAGTTAACCCAATGGTTTTGCGCCCCAGGTTCAAGACACTGATCAGCGCCCGTTCGATGATTACACCTTTGCACCACCGTCTGGCAAAATGGCGAAGCCGTCTTCTATCAAGGTTCATACCTACCGCACGACGCGATCAAAACCCCAGCGACGCTGGTTAGCCGGCCTGTTTATGGCAGGACTACTGCTTGCGATCGCAATTGCCTTTGGCCGTGGTCAATCCTCTTTGCATCCCACGGCAGCAACACTGCCCCAGGATCCCTACATCAAAGTTTTTTTCAACCACTCCCCAGCCACGGTCTACCGTGATCCCTACCGACAGGTACAGCGTTGGGGCGATGATCTCGAACAGGTCATCCTCACCGCCATCGATCAGGCCAACACCACCATTGATATCGCAGTACAAGAGCTCAACCTCCCCGAAATTGCCCAGGCCCTGATCGCAAAAGCTCGCACTGGGGTCCGAGTTCGAGTCATTCTTGAGCATCAATACAGCCAGCCCTGGAGCGGCAAAGACACCCACTGGCTAGCCCAACAGGATGACTACGCACGGGGCAAGTACGAAAATCTCAGGGCCTTTGGCGACCAAAACGGGGACGGGACCGTCAGCCCAGCGGAGGCCCGCGAGCGAGACGCTGTTCTAATGCTACAAACCGCTCAAATTCCACTCCTTGATGACACCGCAGACGGCACCAAGGGAAGCGGACTGATGCACCACAAATTTATGATCATTGATGGGCAGCAGGTGATCACCGGCTCCGCCAACTGGACCTTATCGGGACTCCATGGCGATGCCCTCTTGCCCGACAGCCGAGGTAACACAAATACCCTCCTCGTGATCGACAGCACTGCCCTCGCCAACGCATATCAGCAGGAATTTACCCTGATGTGGGGCGATGGTCCTGGCGGTCAAACCGACAGCATCTTCGGCCCCCAAAAGTCACCCCGAGCACCACAACAGATCTCGATCCCGGGCTCTAGCGTGACCGTGCAATTTGCGCCCAACACCACCAACACTCCATCCGAGCAAACCGTCAACGGACTGATTGGCCGCACCCTACAACAGGCCCGCCAATCTATTGATGTGGCGCTCTTCGTCTTCACCGATCAGGGCATTGCCAATCAAATTCGAGAGCGGGTCGAAAGTGGTGTGCAAGTGCGCTCACTGATCGACCGCAGCTTCATTTATCGTAGCTACAGCGAAGCCCTAGACATGATGGGTATGGCCTTACCCGATCATCGCTGCAAGTATGAAAAAGACAACGAGCCCTGGACGACACCCATTACCTCAGTGGGCTTCCCTGAACTGCCCGACGGCGACAAGCTACATCACAAGTTTGCCCTAGTCGATAACCGTGTCGTGATCATCGGCTCCCATAACTGGAGCAAAGCTGCCAATACCCAGAACGATGAAAATCTTCTGGTTATCGAAAATCCGACCGTGGCCCGTCACTTCGAGCGCGAGTTCAATCGCCTATACCAAGACGCGAACTTAGCTCAAACTGCCTATCTACAAAATCAGATCCGCAAGTTTCAACTGCAGTGTGGCAGTTAGGGCCATCCCTTCGCTAGCCTTCGTCGCTGGACAGAATCTTAGGCACCTTGAAGAAGCTATCCTCCCGATCGGGAGCGCCACCCAACATTTCCTCGCGCTCCCCAAACGGCGCCAGCTGATCCACCCTCGAAATATTGCTCACTTCGATCGCCCGAGTGGTTGGCGGAACATCAGCCGTGTCCAACTCGCCCAGTTGTTCAACATACTCCAAAATGCTACTGAGCTGCTCAGTCAACTGCTGCTCTTCGGCGTCAGTAAGGTCCAAACGAGCGAGCAGCGCAACTTTGCGCACCTGTTCTAGATCAATCATGGCAGCCTTGCGAAAAAACCTGACGATAATACAAGCCCAGGCAAAATCCCATAGGCCTAAAACAGCATATCAAGTTTCATCCGGCCCGTATTTTTCAGCCAGTTTTGCGCCTCAATATAGTTATTAGGCGCTATCCGGATCGCCTCAGACCAATAGGTTGCGGCTTCATCGTAAAACTTTTCTGCCGCCTGAGCGTCGCCCTGGGTCTCAGCCTGCTCACCACGATAGTGGTAAATCACAGCCGTATTATTCAGCGCCTGCGTCATCCGGGGATTCAGCTCCAACGCTTCCATGTATAGATCAATCGCCCGATCATGTTCACCGTTGCTAGCATGAATCAGCCCCATATTGTAGAGAATGTAGCTCTTGTCATAGGGATCATCCTCCAGACGCAGCGCTTCATCATAGTTTTCTAAGGCTTCGGCATACTCACCTTCGGCCTGGGCGGACATACCATCCCGGTAGTAAGCAAAGGCTTCCTTCGCTTGCTTTCTAGTCGGCATCATCTTTAAGATCATGTCGGCCATGACCGTAAAAGACTTATCGATGAAATTATCGTTGCGTTGAGTTCTAGGCATTTATAAATGAAGCTGTAATAAGACCACAGACCGTCGCTTGTCTCAACCTTGGCCCCTTCCAAACACCCCGTTTTCCCTAGGAAAAACGCTGAAGTTAGACTGGATCGGCTTTGAACGCCTGCCCAAACATTGGACACACTGGCATGGGGTAAACTGGCGCGACAGGGAGCGCTCTGAACTGAGGGGGAAAGGCCGTGACGACGGCCTAAAGCGCGCCGAGCAAGATACCCTCAGTCCGTCACCCATACAAAGGGCAAAGATTATACGCTTCAGAATAGTTTAGACGATTCTCTGAGCAAGGCCGATGGCCAGACGCTGCGGCCATGACACCTTGCAACGTTTCTTAATTATTCAGCCGTGGGAGGGCATCGCCTGTGCCACTTGAGCCTGCAAAAAGATAATCACCTCAGCCAAGGTCGAGAACTCCGCCTCATCAAAGCTGTCACTCAGATCTACCCCAAACTGCGCAATAAAGTCATCGCAGAAGTGGGTCGTCCAGTCGAACCAGCAGACTAATGGAAACCTTAGATCTTCGATTAGGCGATCTTGAGGGCGGACACGGCTAAAATCGAGCCCTGAGTATTGCTGAAACACAACATATATAAACTGCAGCAAGCTCGGTTGAGCCGCCGTCGCCTGGTGAAAAGCACTACACCAAGCTTCAATTTTCAACGCCCGCCGCCGCCGTAGATGACGATTGACCTGCTGACGCACGTCCAGGTCCGGACTCAGATCGCTATAGGTTTGAACACTACTGACGTAGTTATTGAACTGGTCCCACATATCTGGTGCCGCATCGGCGAGAAAATTTGGCAATCAAGCAAGAGGTAGGCCCACAACAGTCGCCGCAACTTGACTCAGGCAAAGTACTCGGCATAAGCCGTTCCGACATCAAGCCCTGACTGAGCACCGGTGTCCGATCAAGCTCATGCTACCTCGAAAGCCTAAGGCCCAGGGACAGCAGGCCGCACAGCGAGTCAACTGACAACACCTTAAGCACAACCCATGCACAATTGGGAACAACATCTGTGGCGGTTGTGGCACAACACTGCACACCATTGAAGGGCCTGAATTCCCTCACAGAAAACTCGCACTTTAGATGTATTTAATGTTCCCGGTGGCTTGAGCAGAACTACGGTAACACGTGAGAGAATTCACTCAATCCTACGCACAGGGTAATTACACTGCCGTCTGCACCCAGGGAAAGGGACGCTGTTGGGCGGTCATACGCTGTTGCAAGTTCTGCGGCGGCATCGGTCGCCCCAGCAAATATCCCTGCACAAAATCACACTGATGTTGACTTAAGAATGCCTGTTCTGCCTCGGTTTCAACCCCTTCGGCAACAATACTCAACCCCAGGCGATGCCCCATCTGAATAGCCGATGTCAAAATCACTTGATTTTTGGGATCGCTGACCACACCCCGAACAAAACAGTTATCAATTTTTAGCGTATCAATGGGGAGCTGCTTCAGGTAGCTCAGGGAAGAGTAGCCCGTACCAAAGTCATCAACGGCCAAGCGTACACCCTGAGACTTTAAGTCTTGCAAGGTCGCAATCGCCGCATCGGCATCTTGCATGAGGGCCGTTTCCGTAATTTCAAGCTCTAGAAACTGGGGTGACAGATCATAGGTGCGCAGTAGGTCTGCAACCTGCTGCGTCAGGTCGTTCTGATTGAACTGGACGCTCGATAAGTTCACAGACACATGGTGCAGCCCCAGGGCATGCTGCTGCCAGCGTTGGGCCTGCGCACAGACAGTTTCCAACACCCATCGACCAATCGGAACAATCAGACCGGTTTCTTCAGCTAAAGGAATAAACTCAACGGGTGAAATATAACCCTGCTCCGGATGCCGCCAACGAATGAGGGCTTCGACCCCCTCGATACGTCCTGAGGTCAAACTCAATTGCGGCTGGTAGTGAACCTCAAACTCGTTGCGCTCTAGCGCATATCGCAACCAGGTTTCCAACCTGATTTGCTGATCTGAGGCCACAGGCATATCGGATCGGTAAAACTGGCAATAGCTGCTTTTTTGCCGCTTAGCACAATCCAGGGCCGCTTCGGCTTGGCGCATCAACACGCTGAGCTCAGTGCTGTCAGTCGGATAGACGGCCACACCGATACTGGTGGTCATAAAGACCTCTTGACCGGGCAAAGAGAAAGGACGGCTCAGGGCGTCCATCAGGTTGTCGGCCACGCGCTGAATGATGTGCTCATCGCCATAGTCCACCAGCACCACTGCAAACTGATTAGCCGTCAACCGCGCCAGGGTCGTCCCCTGGGGCAGACTGGCTAAAAGTCGTTTAGAAGCCGCCTTCAAAAGTTCGTCACCCGCCCGATACCCCAGGACATTATTCACTTGGCGCAGGCGATCTAGGCTAAGGGAAAGTAATGCAATTTGATGATCTTGCCCCTGCGTTGCCGCAATGGCCTGATTCATTCGTTGACAGAGCAAATGGTGATTGGGTAAATCGGTGAGGCCATCGTAGTGGGCCAGTCGGTTGAGACGCTCTGCAGCATTGCGAAGGACCGTCACGTAGCGATTGGTGAGGGCGGTCTGTAAACGCAGCCGAGTCGAAATTGCATTAATCAGTTCACTATCTGAGAAGGGTCGCACCAGGCAGTCGTCTGCCCCCAACTCCATGCTGCGCCGCAGATGCTGGCGATCACCTCTGTCAGTGACCAAAATGAAAGGAATTAACATCAGCTCTGCATCCTGTCGCAGCGCCTCCAGCACCTGATGCCCGTCCATGTCTCCGAGGTCCCAGCCACAGACCACCAGATTGGGACGTTGCTGAGCAATCCGCACACCCATGCTGCCCTGATCCGCCGTGATCGTGGTATAGCCAGCGGACTCCATCAACGCCACCATGGACGTCCGAGCAGAGCCAGGTTGTTCAATCACCAAAATTCTTTGCATAGAGGTTCAAAATACCGCAACTCACCCTTGGCCATGCCTAACAGGACAAACTGACCAGTGGCTTCCGAGTCACGCATACCTGCTGCTCAAAAGATGCTGAACTGCCGTTAAAAGAGGGAGGAACACATCGAAGCTGATGTTGCGTTGCCCACACTGCTGAGTCGCTGCCTTGACGCCTTGCAGCATCGTTAAAACAATGCTGCGTAGAGCAGGGTGGGACAATCATGGCAATGACGAACCCAGGAGAGATACTCACCTTACGCTCGAAGACCGCCAGCGTCACCTAAACCGTTGCAACAATAGCTACGGTGACAATAGCGTTGATGACAGTCGTTACTGCCACCGCTCTGTCCCCGAAACTCCTATAAAAGAATCCCTACGAGAAAGAGCCACTACCGCAATAGTTACATCAGGACTGTACTGAAAAGCTGTGTCTCGATTGACACATACTCACTCGAATCTCTACCACTGTGCCACACCATCTCAAAACTCCGCTTGAAGTTGTGATGAACGATTAAAGCAGTCAGGAGCAGACGTGTAATCCCTCTATAAAGGTTCCCGAGGGGAGGCTTGTTCGCGCAGTGTTGCCGTAGTTTTACTCAAATCAACCCGTATAAATCCTTCGTCTATCTATCCTGAGGATTGCCCAACAGACCGACCAGGGTAGTGGCAAAGGTCGGATAAGACACTGCGGCCGCTTCAGCCCGGCGAATATGCGTCACGCCCACAGCCATCAGAGCCGCCACGGTTAGACTCATGGCAATGCGATGATCGGTATGACTATCAACCTCGGCACCGTGTAAGGTTTGGGCGCCAGGGATCTCTAAGCCATCGGGCAGTTCGGTGACATTAGCGCCCATGCGGTTGAGCTGATCAGCCATCACCGCAATCCGATCGCTTTCTTTGACCCGCAGTTCAGCGGCATCTTCGATCCGGGTGGTGCCGTTAGCGAATAGTGCAGCAACCGCCAAGATCGGCACTTCGTCAATCAGGCGTGGAATCAAATCACCGCCAATGGTACAGGCCTTCAGACGGCTATGGCGAACCCGAATATCAGCAACAGGTTCACCTGTCACCTCCCGTACATTCTCCAGGGTCACATCCGCTTCCATCCGAGCCAGAGCATCCAGTATGCCTGTCCGTGTCGGGTTGACACCGACATTCTCGATGACCAAGTCGGACCCTGGAACAATCGCAGCCGCCACCATCCAAAAGGCAGCAGAGCTGATGTCACCAGGGACTATCACCGTTTGCCCTTGCAACTGACAGGGCCCATGAACGGTAGCCCGCCG
>JBCBOC010000771.1:0-2196 GCA_039821475.1 Cyanobacteria bacterium J06632_22
CCTGAACCGGGCGCAGCAGGCCTACCATTTTGAGTACGGGGAGTTCTCGACCAGCTTGGTCGCCTTAGAGACCGGCATGCCGACGGAGACGGATCGCTTTGCGTTGGCCACAATTATTGTGAGCGATGGGGCCGTGCAAAATAGCGGTATGGCTAAGCAGCAGGGACTATACAGTCTTGTCGGGTTAGTGTGGGTCATTGACTCAGGGGAGGGCGAACTGACCACCAATCGTCAGTTCTGTCGGAGCATCGCCTCCGCTCACGAACCGGAGAAGCCCATCTTCCCCAGGTGGATAAGGGCGATGTTTCGTTCCCAGCGTGGGGTCGCCATCTATCCTGCCGAAACGCCCCCTGCGTTCGAACTGCCTGAGTTACCCGCACGCCCTGATGTTGTGATTTCCTGTCCGGATGGCTATGAAACGGAACGGTGATGTGAACCAAGATATGCGTCGATGGCAGCTGCAGCTGTTACGCCGACTGAATCAGCTGGTTTTGCTTAACGCTGAGCAGCAGCAGAACCTGTGCTCTGTTGTTAAAGCAAAACAATATGCTAAAGGTGAGGTTCTGCTTGAGAAGGGTGATGTCTCGACAGAAATCTTTTTTGTTGTCGATGGCGTACTCCGCTCTGCCTGCGAGGCAGACGGTAAAGAAGTCACCCGCTGGTTCTGTTTTCCCGACCACTTTGCGACGGCCTACTTTAGCTTTGTGTATCGTCAACCCAGTGAAGACTGCATCTCGGCTGTGACCGCTACTCAGACGCTGTCTCGCAGCTATGCTAGCTTGCAACAGCTTTCACACCAGGATCCAATTTGGATTGATCTCAATCGTCGTCTGTTGGAATACCATTACACCAACCTGCTTGACCGCGTCATGAGCTTTCAGTCGCAATCGGCCAAGGAGCGATATGTTCGGTTATTAGACGATAACCCTGATATCGAAGATCAGGTCCCACTGGGGTATCTAGCTTCTTTTTTGGGTATGTCGCAAGAGACTCTGAGCCGACTCCGTGCTAAACGAAAAAAATAGTTAGGGAATTGGCTCAGTTTCGACCCGCCATGGCAACAGACTAAAACTCGTTGCCTACATTGACCATCGGCCCATGCCAGGCGCAGGACAACGTACCACTCAAAGAGGTGCAGGCAACCCGTGCACCATCCGGGAACGCAAACAAATACTTGGGAGCGGGCTCGCTAGAGTTCGCTTCGCCGTAACGGCTGGTCACCTGGCTGATACTCGCTTTACTTTCTAAGATCGGTATAAGGAAGGTTTCAGCAACTTGGGCATCGCTATCAGGCAGCGATGGCATGAGCTGGAAGCTGGTGACCCTTCCCTGGACATCGGTTTCGACAATCAACTGCTCGTCCCAGTAGTAGCTGGTGCCCTCAAATACTGCGGGCTCAACGCCGAGAACGGCCTTGACGACGTCGTAGGGGCCACCCCAGGAGATCATTTCATAGCGCTCGTAGGGTTCTTTGTTGGCCAGCTCTGTGGGGTCAATGCCCAATTCTTCTAGCTTGGTTTGGGTCGCAGCGGCTGATGCTGCGGTTGGGTTGGCTGACGATGCCGGTGCTGCCGTAGCAGGCACTGCGATTTCGGCAGCGGGTTCAGTATTGGACAATGGAGCCTCAGATGACGAGGTCTCAGACGCAGGCTGACTACAGCCAGCAACAATAACCAATAGTATTAGTGTGGATAGTGCGTTAGTCCGCTTCATGGAGGTGTCGGTTCAGGAGGTCGTGGGTCTTGTCTCAAAGTGCCCATTTTCCTGTAGCAGTCGCCACCAACGTTTGTGCGCGCCTGCACCGTCATCTTGTTATGGGCTCATCGGGATAGCCCAACTGGGTGTCCTGATGCAAATGGTGAGGACTGTAAAACCGCTAGCTTCAAGGTTACACACTGTCCTAAACAAAAAGCCCCACCCAGTTGGTGAGGCTTTTTGTTTAGGGCACAGACTATTCTTTCTTAAAAAGCCGGGAGCGGCGGCAGTGGTTCGCCCAGCCACTTCTGGGAAAAGTCGTCCAGATCACCGCCCAGTCGTTTGTGATAAACAAAGGTGTTTACCCATTGCAAGAGGTCAACCTCGCCTCGGCGGAGGCCAATGTGAGCCGGAGATTCCTTGATGATGAACTTTCCTTCGATAGCTTTGTCGGGGTTGTTCTTAGCGAGCTCTGCTGCGACCACATTGCCGGTGGCAATC
>JBCBOC010000063.1:0-10437 GCA_039821475.1 Cyanobacteria bacterium J06632_22
CACAGGAGATGTTGGGTTTAGTAAGCCCAGGAAATAGCGTCCCCTTCATCACGCTCGCCCCGTTGCTTAGGATATTTCTGACGGTCAAGTGCTATTAGAAATCGTAACTTCCGTACCCAGTACATTTTTGCCAGTGGTCTTAATCTACATTGGGGCCTTTATGTCAATGACGTCGCTGTTGATCCGGTTTCCTGGCGTTACGATGGCATCAACTGACGGCAGACCTCCCAGGGCACATTACGCAAAAGTACTGAATTGCTTAGGTACATCAGCCTCGAAAGATGCCCCATTGCAAAAGAATATCTTTCGGAGGGCACGCTGCCTGAACTGCATACATTTCCAGCAATGAATCGATTTTGTAACAAAAATTAAAAAAATCCGTGCAAATACGGTTGTTAATGGGTGTCCGCATCTACGACAACCATATTGGAGTGTGAGGGGGCAGCATGCTCGGTACATCCCAGTATCGAGTGTGTGTGCAAAGTCACGTTCGGGAACACTATGGCCAACGCCATGGTTGCCAAACGCCAATCCCAGCGCGCTTGACAGTCGAACGTACGGAGCCAAGTTGACAGGATGAGTAGCATCGAGAAAATCGTTGAACAAGCATTGCAGGATGGTTATCTGACCCCTGCAATGGAAGCGGAGGTGGGTCGCATTTGTGACACAGCCTCAGAGCTTTCAATTGAAGAATATATGGCCTTGGATCGCCTGATGGGATCCCTGCTAACCGGAGAGGTGGTTGCCGTTCCGCGTAAGCAGTTCATCAACGTGATGGAGGAACTGGTCTTAACTGAGGCCATTGCCCGTGTTGCTGAGATTGAGGCCCAGAACGAGTGCACTATTGATTTAGGGGACGTTGCTGCCTACGCACTCAACCGTCTGCCACCCCTCTATGCGACCACAGAGGAAGGGGCGACCTACCAACGTGATAAGGCTAGACATGAACTGTCTGAACTAATTGCGTCGCAAGTGGAAGAAGCTATTGCGATGAACCTCAATCGCCCTGACTTCTTCCCTGAACGTCAGAATATTCAACGTTCTGACAGCGGTGATAACTTCTTGGGACAGATGAATGATCTGCTGAAAGACTATGCAGGTAAATTTGAAATGCAGCCAGACGCGGCTTAAGCCTTGGATGCGTCCAGAACTAGGGGGCTGGCAGGGGGAATCTGTCGGTCTCCATTTGGACGTGTTCTGTCTGTAGAGTCAAACATGCTCAGTGTTGCATCTACTTGACCTCGACCGAGATGCCGACCGTCAGGTAACGGTATAAGTCACGAATATCTTCATTGTGCATGCGCACGCAGCCGTGGGAAACAGCTTGACCAATAAGTTCTGCTTGATTGGTCCCGTGCAGCCCAATTTGGATATTGTCCTGCTGCCAAAAACCAATCCAGTGAGTGCCTAGGGGATTCTCTGGTCCTGTTTCGATAACCTCTCCTGTGATCGGATGCTCCCAGGCGGGGTTTTGCTGCATCTGAAGGACAGTGAAGTTGCCTGTCGGTGTTTGCCATTCGTCTTGGCCAATGGCCGCGTCGTAAGCCTTAATCAGAGTGGTCTGTTCGTAGAGCTCAACTTTACGTGTGGTCAAATTGACAACGACGCGATAAGGACTGTCAACAGTGACGGTGCTGGTCTCGGGCGTATCCCAGAACCAACGTCGACGAATTTTAGGTGCTTCGGTGGGAAGCCGGACAGCACCTCCCATGCTGCTGCCAAAATCCACTGCGCCAGCTTGGGGGCGTAGAGCAAAGGGATCACGCCACTCTACGTAGACGAGAGTGACGGCTGCTGCCAGGCACAACCAGGTGAAGCATTTTGTGATGGATGGATTTTGCACCAACCGTAGGCTAAGAGCAGATTATCTTAATGTCCCTTCACAGGATAACGCTCACCAGTCGAGGATGGTGATGCCATGGATAATTTAATTAAGTTGTGACCATGCCATGCTCGAGGGCAAAGCGAACCAATTCTGTGCGGCTGCTGGTGCCTGTTTTCCCAAACAGACGGCTAACGTACTTTTCGACGTTGCGCACGGTTGTGCCAAGGCGACTCGCAATTTCCTTGTTCATGAGCCCTTCGGCTACCAAGTTGAGGACATCCTGTTCCCGGGGGGTTAAGTCAATGCGTATGGGGGATTGCTTCTGAGGTATCGTACCCCGTTGGGTGAGCATGGCCTTGATCTCCTCGATTTGTCGAGCCATGGCTGCAATATCAGGAAGACTACCGGCGGCGGGGGTACGTGCAGCCTGTCGTTCAATCAGGTTGCCAACGATGGCGACCAGCTCTTCTGGGTCGAAGGGCTTAGGCAAGTAGGCGTCGCAGCCGGCGTCATAGCCTTGAATGCGATCGCTCTTCATGCCTCTGGCGGTCAAAAACAGAACGGGCAACGCTTTAAATCGGGCATCCTCCCTCACCTGTTGGAGAAACTCGTATCCATTGACCTGAGGCATCATGATGTCTGAAATCAGCACATCTGGTGTTTGTTGCTGGAGCAGTTCCCAGCCTTCTGCCGCGTTACTCGCAACCCGTACATCAAAACCGCTGTCTTCTAAGTAAGCCTGGACGGCATCCCGTAGACCCGGTTCATCATCAACCAAGAGAACCTTCCCCGGCGCTGCCGTGTCAGTCGTGCCAGGTGCTGTCGTGCCAGATGCTGTGGTATTTGTGCCTGTCGTCTCTGCCATCGGTTTTGATATTGAGTGTGGATTGCTGATTGCTCCTAAATCGCGTTGGGCGTGACGCCTGACGTAGGCTCTAAGGAAAAACAATCATTTTGAACGTGGCCAGGGTTCAATTGTAGTGTGAATTGTCCTATCGGGATGGACTACGGCCCCTAGGTCCGTTACCAGCGGATGATCAGCGGTATATCGGGATGGAACGAAATCTGCTGACCCTTGCGTTCTTCGTCGAAGCCAAGGGTAACAGCGTCAGCGTCACCGCTTTCTAAGCTGATCTGCTTTTGGGTGAGCCATCCTTGAAGCTCGGATGAGGGAGATATGACGTGGGGCAGTGTTACAAAGAGGCGTGTGGCCTCATGGAGGGGGGAGGTGATCGAGGGGGTGCTGCTGAGCCGGAGGCTGCTGATCAGGGCGCCTGGCAAAGCTTAGGTAGAACAGCATTGGTTCGGTTAGGTTGCCGCTGTTGTTGGCCACTGCGATGTTGAGATGAGTGGGCAAGTAGGGAGGGGGTAGGCCCAAGATGGAAACGGCGGTGTATCCCCTGAGTCTTGGCTTGTTGGACGCAGACTTGTGGGCTGGCTTATGCTGAGTCATGACCTCAGAGAAGCTCTAGCATAAAGTTCCGGAAGAAAAATCGACGATTGGCGCTGCCCTGGCCGGGGTGCGTATTGTTGGAACCTTCGATGAGGCTAAAGTCTCTGCGTTTGCGGGCCCCTGGGGCATTGATGTCTGTGCAAAGTCTGTGCAAATGAAAAGTGGTCGAGCTCTGCCATAGCGTGGTGGTGTGGGGCGCTAAAAAGGGATTACCGCGTCTGGAAAATGTTTTGCACCATTTTTTTGCTAGTCCCTGCCGCCGCTCTGTCAAGTTCGCCGACTTCTGCAGGAGTAAGCTGCCAGCCTAGTGCCCCTATATTTTGCTGAGCTTGGGCTGCCGTTTTGGCACCGGGAATCGGGATAGTGCCTTTGCAAATGCACCAATTTAGAGCGATCTGTGCCAAGGTTTTGTCTCGCCCCTGGGCAATTTCCGTCATGCAGTCTAACAGGGTTTGAATGCCGGGCAGCATCTGTCGGAATAATAGGCCGCGAATCCCCTTTGGCTGGTTGCCTTTGGGTTTATATTTGCCGGTCAGCGCGCCTAGGCCAAGAGGACTGTAGGCAATCAAACGAATGCCAAGTTCGTCGCAAACGTCTTTAAGGCCCAGTGTGGTCAACGGGTAGGTGGATAGCAGAGAATATTGCACCTGTAGTGTGACGATGGGAACGCCCCGTGAGGAGAGGCGCTTGTGTGCCCAGCGGAGCCGCTTGGGCCCGTAATTGGAGAGTCCAATGCCTTTGACTAATCCCTGCTCGTAGAGCAGGGCTAGGCCGTCGATTAGGGCACTTTCCTGCCAGGGAGCATAGTTTGCGGTTGGCCAATGCATCTGGGCGATATCAACCCGTCCCATCCGGCTGATCGAGGCTTTACCGGCGTTCACCATCGCGGCGGCGGTGAGTCGCCAAGGGTAGGCGGCCAGTTTGGTTGCTAGGCAAAGGGTGTTGGCGTTGTCGCCCTGATAGGCCTGGGCAAATTGCCCTAGAAGGCGTTCACTTTGGCCCTTGAGTTGGCCTGTGCCATAGGAGTCGCCGGTATCGAAGAGGGTGACGCCGTGGGCCACGCAGGTATTGAAGACCTGCTGCAGCTCTGCATCCATACTGGGATCGTAACCCCATAGTAGGCGGTTACCCCAGGCCCAGGTCCCGCAGCCCATTTGAGGCAGGGTAAGGGGGAATGATGTCACGATCGAGGACTCCTGTGGCGGTGTGGGATGGCAAGCGGGATGGCAAAGCGTTAATAGTTTACCGTTGATACCGTTGCATTGGCTGCGTGGCTAGGAGCAGTCGTTTGCGCCCAGGTCTTAAGCGGGTTGCGCTGCGGCACCGTCGAATGAGGTTGAACTCTTCGGTACAGTGCTGGGAGATGATGGCAGGGGCGATGAAGGTACTCGTTGGGGTGCTGCGATCGCACCTAGGCATTTCTTAGACTGTCAGGGTCGAGCGTGCAGTCGGGTTTACGATGACACTGCTGTCCAAGTTTTTGTGGTTATTGGAGAGGGTTGAGGTAGGCGGCGGCTATTTGACTGACCTATCGGGCTCCACTCTGCTTGTCGTTGGGGGGCTGTATACGCTCCTCTTGATCTTGGGGTATTCGTCTACGGTGGCGGTACTCGTTGCAGGATTAGGAATGATTGCTTACTGTGAAGGGAATTAGAGATTACATTTCCCTCAAATTTTCCCTCAAACATGCCCTCTTTTGCTGCTGCCCTCGTTGGACTATCGTTATCGGGACTGTTATTGACGGCTTGTTCTGTTGTGCCCCGAGGTGGTCTCGAAGCGCCCGCTGTGGCGGAGGCTCAAGGTTCAGTACCCGTTGATGAGGCTCTGCCCTCTCAATCGGAAATTTTGGCAGCATTGGCGACAGCTCAGGTGGTGTATCTGGCTGAGATTCACACGAGTGAGGCCGACCACGCGGCGCAGCTCCAGATCATTCAGGCGCTGTATGAATCAAGCGGTGATGTTGCGATTGCCTTGGAAATGTTTCAGCGACCTTTTCAGCCCGTCCTAGACGCTTACTTGGCTGGGGAGATTAGCGAAGCGGAACTAATTGAGCAAAGTGAATACGAGACGCGTTGGGGGTTTCCGTGGGAGTTATATGCGCCGATTCTGCGCTATGCCCAGGCAAATCAAATTCCGCTAATTGCATTGAACACACCTGCTGAGATTACTCGTAAGGTCTCCCGCAATGGCTTAGCTAGCCTCAATGGTGACGATCTGCGCTACATTCCACCGCTGAGCGAGGTCGATACTAAAAGTGCAGATTATCAAGCATTCTTCGCCGAGGTGACGGGGTTTGGCGATAGCGATAGCCCTCATGGTGGCCATGGCGGGTTTGACTTTGATAACTTTTTTGCGGCCCAAGTGCTATGGGACGAAACGATGGCCGCAGGGGTTGCGACCTTTGCCCAGGCGAATCCCGAAACGACGGTCGTTGTATTGGCTGGGCAGGGCCATGTTGTGTTTGATTTCGGCATTCCTAGCCGGGTGCAGCGGCGTTTGGGCGATGACTTGGTGCATTACAGCGTGATCTTGACGCCCTCCGATGCGTTAGCGGCAGCAGCGACGGGGGAAGTTGGGGACTTTTTATGGCCTGGGGAATAGCGTTCGGTTGCCGTTCTACTCGTGGTCGCTCTGAGCCAATCCAGCAGTCAATCCAGCACTGGGGGAGTATGGCAATGGTCAACTTGGTGGGCTACTTAGAGCTGCTCGATTCATCTTCAAGATTGCAATCTACGTCTTGGTTAATGGAATTGACGTAGCCCTCGTGATTGGTTGAGCCGTCGGGAAAGGTGACAAATGCCATATCGGCACCAGAAAAATCGGTCCCATCTGTATCTGCGTTGTACATGTCGGCATAGCGCATATAGGCCACGGTGAAATCAGCATTTTGCATATTGGTGGCGCGCAAAATGGTGCCATAGAGGCTAGCTTTATGGAAATTTGCGTCTTGGAGATTGGCCGCACACAAATTGGCATCGCGCAGTTCTGCATTGGTTAGATTTGCCCGTTCCAGGGTGCTGTATTCCAAGGTGCCCTGGAGCAGTTTGGCATCTTCAAAGTTGGTTTCCACTAAGCTGGCTGCCTCGAGATCGGCTCCTCGAAGGTTGGCCTCGCGGAAGTTTGCTTGGTCGAGTTGCGTTTCACGGAAGACGGCATTGATCAGCAGTGAACCGTTGAAGTTAGCCCCCCGCAGGTCCGACCCAAAAAAATTTGCGCGACTTAGATCCTGATTACTAAAGTCCTCGTTACGTAGGTCACAGCCAACACAGGTGTAATTGGGCTGCTGGGGGTCTGTATTAGCGGCTATGGCATTGTCAGCCTGTTGGAGCATAAGCTCAGCATCGCTGGGTGTGGCATTAGCCGTAGCAAACCGGTATATGACCGGTGCGATCGCACCGGTCAAAATTAACAAACTCAGCAGCAGATTGAGCTTCATCGCAATGTCTTGCCGTCGCAGTTAAACAAATCTGTTAGGGGCAGTGTCTCTCTTCGCGCTATCCATAGAGGCCACCTAACTGACCCTTGGATGAGGTATGGCGGAGACGATGCTTCGGGAAGAACCGCACTACAGCAACCTTCTCGCTTCCTTACTTTATCGGTATGCCCGGAAGAGTGCGGACGGGGGATGGGGGAAATTGACGTAATTTTTATAGGCTTCAAAAAGACTCATCGATTAATAAATTCTGGCTGGGGCCGGCTGAAGGGCAGAAAGCCGCTAGCTAATGAGCTTACGGGCATTGACGCTGTGCCGTAGCAGATGTTCAACCGGATCGATTCCATGAAGATTGAGTTTAGAAATTCCAAAATGGCATTGTCATCCCAGCAATAATGCGGAATTATTCATACAATTAGCCTGTGTTTTAGAACTGTTTCTATGGTGCGCATGTTAAATATATTACATGTAAATACGGATGCTTGACTTCTCGGGTAAAGCTTTTGGCCAGGTGTTTAGCCTTGTTTAAATCAACTGTCCCCATTGACCCATGTTCCTTGATGGCCTCGGGCCATTGAAAAATTCTTACTTTGATATTTTCAGTGGAATAGTGGAGTTAATGACTTTTTTTACCCATTGGTTGCCAGTATTTTGTTGACATGAAGGGATTGAAGGGGATCGACTCGCGGGGTAAGTTACCCACGATGTGGCCTAAACCTATTAGGCTTCCCTTTAACCTTGGGTTTGGTCAGCTATTTTTTCCAAGTGTGTTGGTATGAGGTTGACCTTAGCCTTTTCTTCGGGGAGAGCTTGATGTCATATCGGTTGGTTGAGCGCAGCACCATAGGGGATGGCTAATTGGACTGGCTAGCGGGGATAGGGCCGTTGCCCATCAATGAAATACGCTAACGGTACAGGTTAAGTTGCTGGGTTGACGGGGTAAGTCATGCATTTAGAGGATTGAGTATGGGGCAATCTCCATTCCGCAGTATTTTCATTCCATCTATACTGGCAGCTGGTGCGACATTTGTTGCAGTTACGCTGCCTTTATCCCTGAGTCAATCTGTTCCTCGCTGGGTGGCACTTGGGTCGTTACAGCGGCAAGATATCCCTGTTCCCGAGCAGTCTACAAAGCCTGTAATCCGTTATATTGGCTTTTCAATTGTGGCGAGCGTTGCAGCAGGGGTTGCCACGGCGGAGCTGTTACGCCGTTGGCAGAAGCGTTCTCCAAATTTGTTGGCAGATCAAGCGTT
Organism: Cyanobacteria bacterium J06632_22; assembly: GCA_039821475.1. Lineage (GTDB taxonomy): Bacteria > Cyanobacteriota > Cyanobacteriia > Phormidesmidales > Phormidesmidaceae > CAWUKV01. Next base: position 7,965 of record JBCBOC010000063.1, read on the forward strand.
TAAGTCTGCTATATCGGTAACTCAACAGTCCTCATCGCTTGACGCAGTGATTGTTCCAACTGACGTTGAGTTTACGGCTGAGGCAGACCCCGGGACAGAAGCTGCGTTTAGTGAACTGTTGTTTCAGACAACCTCCGAATCCATTGGTGAGGCGAGCGACGTTTTCTTAAATGCGTCGACTGACGATCTGTCGCAACCGTCAGTGGTTCAAGGGACTGCTAATCCATTTACTCTTCTCTCGGAGCCTGAATATAATCTTGAACCGGTGTCGGCTACTTCTGATGATTTACCAGTTCGTCAGACTGGTGAAAAAGCGACTTTCGATGGCACATTGGTAGAGCGGCTACTGTTCCCTGAGCAGGTTCTACCATTGCATGTGCGCATACCGCTGCAGACCCATGCAATGGCAGAGTCCTCGGAGGCTACTTTGACACCATCAAAGACGAATGCACTTGTTTCCCGCGAGAGAATTACATTTGCGATCGTTCATCGTGGTAGCTACTACTGTTTGCTACGTACAACGCAGGATTCGACGATGGCTGAGCATTGGCTACAGCAACTTGCGGCACAAGAGGCCATATCAGATGTTGATTCTGACACTACCTTCTCCCGTCCTCGGTCGCTCTCTGGGCGTTCCCTTGAGCGGGGAAGTGTTTTAGCAAATTATGTGGTGACTCAACAGGCAGATACCTGGATAATTTGGCGTCGTCATTTAGCAGCTGTTCCGATCGATGACCAGCCAGCCAATAACTTGGCGGTTATGCCTCAGCGTGCTGAAGCTTTTCCTGCCTGGTTAGCGTCTTAAAGCATCGTGCTTTTGGTGGCATCTGCAACAGGGCACCAAAAGCGCGATGTCTATCGAATATGAAAATGAGTAACTTGCATGGTAACGATTGTTTCTTTGATGGATGCTTTTAACCCTGTTGAGCCCGGCGCTGGTCTAGTGGGTGCTGATCTGCGGAACAAAAATCTATGGGGTTACGATTTGAGTGGAGCTGATTTAACTCGGGCTGATTTAAGACAGGCGATTTTGCGAGATACCCGTCTAAGTCACGTTCGACTCCAGTCGGCTAATCTTTCAGGCGCTGACTTACGTGGGGCGGATTTGCGTGAGGCCAATATAGATGCGGCCGACTTGCGGGGAGCTTGGTACGACTTGAGCACTTGCTTTCCCTCTGGATTTGACCCCCATGCCGCGGGTATTCTTGCGCTTGTTCCTGCTGCAGATCTCTCCGAGGCTGACCTACGCCAGGTTGATCTGAGTGGTGTGGAGTTGACTGGGGCAAATCTGTCAGGCGCATGCTTGGCTGAAAGCCGTGGCCTAGGAAGTTGGTTAGTTAATACAAACCTAACCCGTGCGGATTTGAGTCAGGCTAACTTCAGCTATGCTCGATTAGATGGGGCTCGACTAGATCAAGCCGAGCTTTGGGCTACTGACCTGAGTTACGCTAACCTGAGCAAAGCAACACTTTTTGACACTAATTTAGAGTCCTGTATTTTGCATCAGACTCAACTGAGTCGTGCCGTCTGTGATGCCAAAACACTTTGGCCGTTAAGCTTTGACTGGCAGGCGGCAGGCGTACTGTTGCTGGGGCCGAATGCCTCTCTTTGGGGCGCGGACCTCAGTGGGCTATGCCTCATGGGGGTTGATTTAAGTCATGCTAACTTAGTCGGCGTTAATCTGCAGGGTACAGATCTGTGGGGGGCTAACTTGAGTGGTGCTGATCTCCGCGATGCCAATTTAGCAGGCGCTAACCTCACCGCTGTGACCTTGACCAGTGCAGATTTGACGGGTGTAAACCTCTCCGGGGCAACGTTACCTGTTGATTCCCTTAATGCGCTTGCAGATGCCGGCGTAGTTTTCTAAATTGCGTCCATCCTGGCACCGACAGCTTTGTCCTGGGAAAAATCCTCTTTTGGATGTTGCTAAGGTTAGGTTAGTACAAGAATTCGTCTACTGTCGCCGGGCGATCGGATTGCCGCTCATCGGGGAACTGTACTTGATAGGGCATTGGGGGCTCTTCAATTAACAGATAGCGGGTGCCCCAACCTCCGTTATGGGGTTCCGGGCGTTCGCTGATGAGGTCGTCTGGTGGTAGCGGTAGGGGTAGTGTTTTTTCTAGATGTAGATATCGTTGTCCTTCAGCAGTGGTGCGTAACAGTTCACTGGAGAGCTGTAATCCCTGCTGTGCCAAGATACCCTCTAAGGTAGTGAGCTGATCAATTGGCGTGAAAGTCGCGAGGAAAATAACCTCTTCCAATGGACTGACCTGCAAAGATAGCTCCTTTTGGTCCATTTGCCAGGTCTCTTGCCAGCGACCTATCGATGACTGTTGCCAGAGCTGTAAATTGCCGCGCCATGAGCCTTCTTCGACTTCAACGACTTGATAGTCCAGGACAGAATAGGTGAGTTTTGGGATACCACTCGTCTGGTGTTGCTCTAATAACCGCACGGCCATTAGATTAATCTCCG
>JBCBOC010000115.1:0-8345 GCA_039821475.1 Cyanobacteria bacterium J06632_22
CTTTTGTGTACGGTCAGGCTGTAGGCATAATTAACGTCGTGGTAGGTCTGACGAAAGTTCCAAAAGTTTTCCCAGTCGCGGGCCTGGGCCATCACATCGCAGCGTTGTTTGAATTCTTTCATGGCCTGCTGTTGCAGCACGATGAGGTCACGAAACCGCTCTTCTTCGTTGTAGACCGTCAGGAGCCAGACGGGCAGGCCGTCCACTTCCCCTTTTTTCGTCTCGACCACCTCACATTCTTCTGAGGTTTGTAGCAGCACCCCCTCTTCGTCGAGACAGGGGTGATTGGCAATCAGTCGCTCGCCAATCACATATTCCTCGATGTTGTTGCCGTAGATGGCGGTTCGAATGGTCTGGTTAAGTTGCTTGACGCGGTAGTTCGTGTAAGCCAGCACACGGACGCTGTTGGGATCCTGCTGGTAGGTGTCGCTAGTGAAGGCCCGGATGAGTAGTTTTTGCCACTGACTCCGCTGGGTGACAAATACACCTTCGGTCAGGCCGGCGTTGGTGTCGCTTTGGTAGCGAGGCAGCTGTTCTCGATCAATCTGTCGACGAATATCGTCGGCAATGACGCCAATGGCACCGCCGTAGCGAATTACTTCTGTTAGGGCTGAGGTGTTAATAATCTCTTTGAAGCAGCAGGCTTCGGTCTCGTTGACGGGCGGCAGCTGGGCTGGATCGCCCACAAAAATCATTTGGGTGCTGATATCGAGGCGGGAAACGGCAGTGACCAGAAGCTTCCACATTTCTTTATTGATCATGGAGCATTCGTCCACAATCACCAGACGATAGTCGGGCACCTGGTTAAACTGATCGCTGACCGACTCAAATAACTGCTCGCCGGAACTGCTATCGATCACAGGCTTAAGGCCCAGCAGTTTGCAGCAGGTCAGGCAGTCGACTTCATGGCCCCAGCGGTCGGACATGGATCGCAGGACTTTAGTGGCTTTATTGCTAAAGGCCGTCATGGCCACGGCCCGTTCGTCGCCATTTTCTCGTAGGCGGCTGAGCAGTGCCTGAAGCAGGGTTGTTTTGCCCGTACCGGCATAGCCTGTTAGCAAGTACAGCTTAGACTGACTTTGCAGGAAGCGCTCAATATCCTGTAGGGCAGTCCATTGCTGCGGGCTGAGGGTGATGCCTGGAAGTACCTCGGGAATGGCGTCGACGGCAGGCATTGGGTGTAGGGACGTGGGAATAGGGATGGTCGCGTGCGGGAATGGGATAACCTGTGCCCTATAATAGCGATCCCACCGGCATCATTCAAACAAATGTACTAAATGAGTGGCTGATGCTGCGACCTGACGGCTGTCGGGGCACTGGGATGATCTGGCGCTAGTGGATCGGGTGCTGGGTGGTCTGGTGCTGATCAGTCCTGCTGATAGCTCAAGCGGCGTTGCGGCCAAGCGCAATCCCCCACTGACAGGACCTACTCCAGCTTGGCTTGGTATAACCCCTGTACTAGGTTATCTAACTTTTCTTCAGAGCAGCACTCAATCAACCCTTCAAACACCTCTAAGAGCTTGGCCGCACTGTCACCGTGGAGGCCGCTCATGCTCCACACATCGTCAACCCAGTCTTTTGGGGCGGTCTCCTCAAAGATCAGGCGTTCTAGAAGCTGACGGGCTTCGGGTTTGGATAAGGGCTTTGGCGAAGGCATAGTGGCAGAAGTTTAGGCTGCGGTCTTAAGGCCGCAGGTTAAGAAGCATGTGCATTCTTTAGTGTAGCGGGAAGGTTCGGACTGATTTTGCGACGATATATATGTGTTTAGCGTACTTATGCAGCGCGTCTCTGCGCACCTTGAACTATGGATCGTATGTACATTCGAGGGTCAATCATTGGCACGGTGATCAGTACCCTTCTCGTTGTCCTTGTCTTTACCTTTTCCAATTCGATTTGCTAATCCGGCGTTGCTAATCCGGCTCAATTCGGTCTGATTTATCCAGTGAAGCTTACGGCTGCTGCCAGTGGCTGGTTGATGGCCAGGGTTCTGCAGAATTAGGCCGGGGTCTGTTTTGTATGGATCATGCCGCTTTCCAAAAGCGAATAATGTCGCGAACGCGGTCTAGAAACTCGCTATCTTCGTTGAGCTGTGCGATGGCGCTGCGGGCTTCTCGCAGAATGTGCTGATGAGCCTCGTCATTGCTAGCTTTGAGGTGGTCGTGAGCTGCGCTGAGTTGTGCCGTGTCGTTTTGTAGGCGCGTCAGGGTGCGCTGTTGTTGGGCCGCCCATGAGCTGTCGTCGTCGGGGTCAAGCTGTTGCGCTAGCGTAGTTTGCTGGCGTCGAAGTTTCTGCATTTCTTGCTGGAGCGTGACAATATCCTGTTGGGGATATTTCAGGTCTTTGCCAAGGTTTGCCAGGCGCTGCATGAGGTAACGATAAGCTGAGATCGCAGGTCGTAATCCGGTTAATAGCAGTGCGGCAACAGAGCCCAAATAGCCAATGGCGCTAATGTCTGTCACCGCCAGTAGGTAAAGCGCAATAGCTGACCCCCCATGGAGTCCAATGGCAACGGCCAGTACTCGCTGCTGAATGACAGCGACATACTGACAGGCCTGCTCATCCACCTGAATATCGCGCTGACGAGACTGTTCTGCTTCTGCTAGAACCGCGCGGGCACTAAAGTAAATATTCCACGGAACGGTGGTGATGATGATCAGCCACCAGAAGATGGCGGCGGCAATCGCCCAGCCTAAGAAATCTCCTGTGGGAACCTGCAACACCTTCAGCCCGCCGAAGGCCAGTAGCGCCAACAGTGCCCAGGTCACAGTAAATCCGGTCAATCCATACAGTTCTCGATCAATATTCATATGGTGTTCGTCAATTTGATAGGGGCAGTTTCCAGTGCTGCAGTCCTTGATGTGGGAGGCCCTGTTGGAGCCTCCGGAGAATGGCTTATCCTCAACGCCAGAGCATGCCGTGACGTGCAACCCAGCTTTACGTTTGTTTTGATTGTTACATCAACCCTGCGACGGCTAGATATAGCGCTCGCCACTTTGCTTTTAAGACAATGGCCCAATAGGCGTATTTTCTTCCAGGGTTAACCCAGCGCACCGTGTTGGGCCAAGCGCTGAGGACAGTTCTGGCGGTGAAACCCTGGGTATGGTCGCCAAGTAGCCCACAACCGCGCACAAACGTTTGTGGCGGTTGCTATAAAAGGGCTGACGTCTGGATTAAATCTGTTGTATCTGTCTGCTACCTGTCGTAGTGGATAAGCTGTGTCAGTTCGTGGTTCGGTAGTGAATCAGTCTGTCTCTCTTGTGATTTTTTCTTCCGCTTGCTTCTGTTGCCGTGCCCTGCTTTGGATGTTGATAGATTATTGTCTTAACAACAGCGTCTCAAGGCCATCTAGTACTAACGAGAGGCCAAATTCAAAATCGTGTAGGCCGTCGTATTGCCGATGCATCACTAACTGAGTGAGCTGGTTCAGCGTGGGATACGTCTCTGCGGGAATCATCTCCACATAGTCAGCGGCGGCAGTGGCATAGTCCTCTGACTCAAAGGGAAAATTCAAGGCCTGTAGGGTAAAGCCATAAATGTGGCTGTCCATGGCATTCCAGGCGTGGTCTGCTAGGGGGAGTGAAAATCCGGCAGCTTGTAGGCAAGCTAGCGTTGCCTCAAGGCGGTGCAGCATGGCAGGACCCACGTTGACCCGCGAGACCAGCGGCAGGGTGGCCCAAGGGTGATGCAATAGAATCTGGTGAGTCGAGAGGGCCCGTTCTCTCATGGCGTCTTTCCAAGGCTGTTCCAGAGATGGGAGTGCCATTTCTGCGACCACGTGGTCCACAATCGCGTCGAGTAAATCGTCTTTATTTTTGACGTGGTTATAGAGCGACATGGCCTTGACGCCAAGCGTGTCTGCGAGCTTTCGCATGGACAGGGCTTCAATCCCCTGGGCATCGGCAAGCTGGAGCGCTGCAGCAATAACCTGCGTGCGACTGAGGGGTTGGGCGCGGCGGGAGGACGGGCGGGGCATGACGATGATCGATTCTTAACGGCGATTATCTTGACATACTTACGGCGTAAGCTAAACTTACGGTGTAAGTATGTTTTTGTGCGTCTTTATCCCAACCCGCTTAAGGAGAGCGTCGATGACTTCACGAATCGCTACAGCAACGGCTAGGCAGGCGGAATCCATGCAGGCAATGGTTCAATCGGTGTACGGGGCACCAGAAGTCTTGGCGTTGGCAACGGTGAATAAGCCTGTGCCAAGTCAGGATGAGGTACTGGTGCGGGTGCAGGCGGCCTCGGTCAATGCGGGGGACTGGCACCTGATGCGCGGCACACCTTGGCTGATCCGGCTGATGTTTGGTGGGTTGCGGCGGCCTGCGGTGCCAACTCTGGGCTCCGATGTGGCCGGGCAAGTGGAGGCTGTGGGCCAGGCGGTGACCCAATTTAAACCGGGAGATATGGTGTTTGCAGACCTATCAGGGGTTGGGTTTGGGGCCTTTGCCGAGTACGTCTGTGTGCCGGCATCGGTGCTGGTCGAAAAGCCGGATGGACTCAGCTTTACGGCGGCGGCGAGCGTTCCCTTGGCGGCGGTGACGGCCTTGCAGGGATTGCGCGATGCGGGGCAGCTTCGGCCTGGACAAAAGGTTTTGATTAACGGCGCTTCGGGTGGGGTTGGTTCCTTTGCAGTGCAGATTGCCAAGGCGCTGGGGGCTGAGGTGACGGCGGTGTGCAGTACTCAAAAGATGGCAATGGTGCAGTCGCTCCATCCTGACCACATTGTGGACTACACCCAAACCGATGTTGTTCGATCTCAGCAGCGCTATGACCTGATCTTGGATGCTGCGGCGTATCGTTCTGCGCGGGACTATCTGCCCATTTTGTCGCTCGGTGGATCCTATGTGTTGATTGGTGGATCGACGGATCGGTTCTTTCAGGTACTGCTGTTGGGGGGATTATTCTCTAAGCTGAGTGGTCGTCGTCTGGTAGCCCTAGCCGCAGAGCCTAAGGCAGAAGACTTGACGACCATTAAAACTATGGTGGAGGCCGGTCAGATTGTGCCTACGGTAGACCGTTGTTTTGGGCTCAGTGAAGTGGCAGACGCCATTGGCTATATGGAGCAGCGTCAGGTGCAGGGCAAAATTGTTATTTGTATCGGTGATAGTAACTCAACCTCTGCCACGTCCAGAACGGTCGCTGTCCCTGAGCAAAAGCGATAGATTTCAGGCGATATGCGTTTTGGATCTACAGATTTCAAGCTGGACGTGGTTTAGTGGCCCTAGGCTACTGTCAATGGGTTAGTGTCAATGGGTTAGACGGCGATAATGGGGAGGAGAGGCTGATATGGCACCAAGACGAGCTCTGGTGAAGGGAGACGCACCACGAGAGACCGACAAGTTTTGGTGTGATCGAATCGTTATCTCTTTCTATAGCCGTCGCCACAAAGGCCCTTGATTGGAGTTTGTGCACGACGGCGGGCCACTTGGCTCCAGTACTGGGCACTTGAGCGCCAGGATTGTCCTAAGCAAAGTGGCGAGAGCTATAACTGCATACGCTTCTCTGTTGCTCAAGAAAAAACCAGCAGCAAAGCTACTGGTGGTGAGGAGCGTCTTGTCGGAGTATGCAACAGTAGAAGACTAGGACTAGAGAACGTGGTCGATCAGGACAGCAAGCCCTGCTGCAAAGCCCGTAATCGTGAGCCCTACAAATGGGTTTTGTCCTTGTGCAACGGCGAAGCTAGTAACAACGCCCGCACCCACGGCTGCGATCGCAGTTGCGCCAATCCAATCTTTCTGAAAGTTATCCATCTCGAGCAAGAAACCAAGCACGTATTAGATGTGACTTTAATCACATTCAAACCTTATCACCCAAAATGAGAGCGCTTGAAGCTTCGAGATAGTTCTGTAACTTACGTTTAGGTTAGGAAATTTTTCGTTACAGACGAATTATTTTTTTGGCTTTAGTGCTTCGGTTTTAGTTGCTGCGCTGCACATTGCCGCCGCCCTTCACCCAGCCCTCAATGCCATTCTCACTGCGGATGCGCAGCCAGCCGTTGCTTTCTTCGAGCACCGTTAGCTGGTCTTGAAAGTCTACGCCACCGAGTTGGCCATGTTCGGGGCCAGGGCCAGAACGGACGAGTAAGCCAATCGCCTGAACGACGGTGGCGTCGTAGAGGCCCTCTTCTGTTGGGGCTTCCTCCTCGGGTGTGGGGGCTGCGGTGGTGGGTGCGGGCTGCGGTGCTGTCTCGGTTGGCGGCGCGTCTGCGGGTGCGGTAAAGGCATCGGCATTGGCGGCAGTAGGCTGGGCCGGACTGTCATTGTTATAGACCGGTCGCTCTGGCAGATGGGTCAGCCGCGTCAAAAAGTACTTGGTCGTTGCGACCCCCGCCAGCCCGATGACGGCTAGGGCTAAAAAGACGCCGATGACGAATTTGCTGAATCCCACTGCGAACTGCTTGACTGCCATAGATTTCCTCGCACCAACCCTTCAACTGCAATAGCGGCCTTGTTCTAGTAGGTTATACCCCATTTATGCTCAGAATCTGGCAGGTGCAGGCGAAGCCTTTAAGATTGCGGACGTGCTACCGCCGTTATGACGGCTTAGAACCGATAGTTGCGTTCCCTGACCCAAAGGCCTGCCGGGACAGCATTGCCGCGGTCATCTACCCTGATATCGACAACAAAGGATTCTCGATCTTGCCATTGGGTTTGGTTGATGTCCGCATTTACGTCTTGTCGTCGGTCTGCAGGCATGTAGTAACGCTCTAAGCCGTAGGTGATGACGCCGATACCGGTGTATTCGCCCTTGAGGGCAATTTGTTGAGGCGCGAGATCTTTCGGTCTCTCGTGGCTGATGCGTATCGGCTGCCAGGGGTCGGGTGGGGTAACAGTGGTTGCGGGGGCTTCTAGCACCACATAAAATGAGCGCGGCTTCCAGTAGCCCTCGGTGGAAAAGATCGCTGCGCCACCCGGCAAGGCCTGCAGCGTTTCGGGTTGAGAGATATCGTAGCTCAGGGTTTGATAATAGCCCCGCATGAAGTCGTAGGGGTCTACGGGGGCTGTTTGTAGGGTAACGGGGGTGCCAGTGGCATAGGTCACCGCATCCTGTGCTGGTACGGCTACAATCAGCACCGATTGAATCGCCAGCGGCACCCACAGCCGCCATCCTGGTAGCCGTCGGGGGGGTGTTGTTGTCGTAGGGACCGTTTGGATTTGGGGGGCACCGGGCTGATCGATCCGGTTTTTAGCGGGTTCTCGGTGTTGTTCTTGTGGTGTCATATCTTGTAGTGCATAGTGCGTGTCTGATATTGGTTTAAGGCTGTTAAAAGCGGTATTTTGCTTTTTCTGCTAACCCTCCTGTCTAGTGCTGGCAGGCCATTACGAGCTGTTCGGTCAGCTGACAGGTTTGAGGTGGCGCTCGAACCACAGACCCGTAATAATCACGCAGATGCCACACAGGACCAGTACAAAGGCCTTAAACATGAGGTCGATGTTGTACTCAAATAGGCGAGTCAGGAGTCCCAGGATAATCAGCGACATGCCGCCCCAGAAGGTGTGACGGGTCCCGAGGGCTAAACCGTCTCGCAGCAGCGCAATCGCCAGTAGAAACAGCATCACATTGAAGAAAAATGTGGCGGCGATGGTGATGTCAGTGACGAAAATGTGCCAAATAAACAGACTGCCGGAGAAGATCAGCAGGATTGCGATCGCACCGGTATTGACGGAGCGTTCTTGTAAGGGGCTCCAGCCTTTCAGCTGATGCCGCAGTCGCAGCCAACCCAGACCGGTAAAGACCGCTAACACGGGCAGCTCTACAGTCCAGCCGATGCCGGTAAAGCTGCCGGGCAAGGTCTCACGCAGTCCCGGCCAAATCTCGTTAAAGGAAAAGGCATAGAGCACAATGGCCAGATGCCATACGGTGAGGCTGCGGGCGATGGGTTGGAAGCGATCCACATACAACGGATTGGCCGACGTCCGGCCCGAGGGTGCCCACTGCCAGATGGCAGAATCGTAGGCCCAGAGCAGCGCAGGCGGTAACAGCAAGGCCACCGGCACCAGGCCAATCCAATTATCGGATGCGGGCAGCAAGCCCCAGGTAAAGCTCACGGCTACGCCTAACCCTGCCAGGGCAAACAGGACCCGTGACCGACAGCGATAGGCCAAGGGGACAAAGAGACCCCCAACGATCAAAGCCATAAAGCCCATGGCCGTGGCGACCCAACCCACCTGAGATGAAAATAAGTCTGTGAGCCTACAGTTTGCGATTGGTCTCCCTCGGATGCCTAGCCTGGGGCCTGTTGGCGATCGGGTACCGCAACTGGAGGCTCACAGACTTAGTTTCATCTCAGGTGGGTTGGGTCGCCACGGCCCTGGGCTTTCTGGCATTGATCGTTGGGGGTC
>JBCBOC010000226.1:0-6278 GCA_039821475.1 Cyanobacteria bacterium J06632_22
CCTGTCGCTGCACTAACCCTCCTCAATTTTCTCAAGTATTGAAAAAGGCTTGGGCGTTGGTATAGCAGCATTTCCCTAACCGTTCTGGCGCTAGCCACTCCCTCCAGTTCTCTGGGTCAAATTTTCATCGCCAGTTTATAGCGCTCGCCACTTTGCTTAGGACGGTTCTGGCTGTGAAACGCTTGGTATGGTCGCCAATTGGACTGCAACCGCGCACAAACGTTTGTGGCGGTTGCTATACTCGTCGCATTGCTGAGATCAGTTGCTGGCAATAAGCCCACTGATTGAGTCCATTGATAGGGTCGTCCCCGCCGCGACGCTGTAAAACGCTTGGCCCCACCCTGCGATTGCTGTAGCACTCACCACTTGGCTAAAGACAGTTCTGGTGCTCAAGTGCTGTGTCTTAGAGCCAAGCGATAGGCGCTACAGCTGAGATCAGCTCATTAGAGCGTGGCTTCTAGGTTACTAACAGCACGCTGTAGTGCGGCCAAGGCTCGGTTGTAACCCAATAGCGCAGAAACGAGATTGCCCTCAGCCTGAACTAATTCAGACTGGGCATCCAGTACGTCCAACTGGGTCCCGACTCCATTTTCAAGCCGGAGATTGGCGAGCCGCAATGCTTCCTGAGCCTGATCGACGGCAATTTCAGCCGTGCTGATATTCTCTTCATTGGATTGCAGTGTGTAGTAAGCCTGCTCCACATCAAAGCGCACCTGGTCTAAGGTCTGAGCAAAGGTTTGCTCAGCGACGTCGGCATTGATTTCCTGCTGACGAGCCCGAGCCCGGGCAGCTCCGCCATCGACCAGCCGCATACTGAAGCGCGCACCAAAAGAGTAGGTATCGTTGAAGTCTTCGAGGATATCTGTGAAGCGATATTGGGCAAACAGCGACACCTGTGGGCCGTTAACCGCACGAGCTGCGATCGCAAGTTGCTCACTAGACTCGCGCTGGGCCAGCGCCTGCTCCAACTCTGCTCGATTCTGAAAAGCCAAGATAATGCTTTCCTCTAGCGTGAGCGGCCAGTTCTCAGCCCGATCCACTGGCGTAGATTGAATATCCTGAGTCGAGGGCAAATTTAGCAGACGCGCCAGATCCCGCTGGGCAATTTGTGCTTGACTTCGAGACTGAATCAAGTTTTGTCGAGCATTGGCAAACTGCACCTCAGCCCGCAACACATCAAAGCGAGTGCCGACACCTTCCTCAAACCGAATGCGATTGTCTCGTAGGTTCTGCGTCGTCTGTTCTACAAACGCTTGGTTAATCCGAATCTGTTCTACGGCCTCTTGCAGGTCGTAGTACAAGTTAGCCGTGGTTAGCCGCAACGCCTCCTGACGCCGCTCAACCTCTAACTCACTGTTGCGCAACTGCGCTTCCGCCGAACGCACACTCGCGGCTCGCTGCCCCGACGTAAACAGGTTGTAATTCAGATCCACCGAACTATTGACCGATAAATCCGCTTCGGTCGTCGCACCAATACCAAGAATGCCAGGTGTCGTAGTTTCAGCGACCGTCGCATCCGCCCCGACATCAACCGTCGGCGAATATGCGGCTCGAGCCTCTGCTAAGGCCGCCTCAGCCTGCTCAAGCTGCAAAATCGCCGCTTGTAGATCAGGATTATTGAAATAGGCTAGTTCGATCGCCTCTTCGAGAGTAACCACACTCGTTCGATCAATCACCACCTCTTCCGTAAACGCTGGGTAAGCTAGCGGATTAGGATCAGCCAGCAGGTCCTCAGGGGGCAAATCGTCAGCATCAAAGTCCGGATCAGTTCTTAAGGTGTCCGAAACGGGAGCAGCCGACTCAGAAGGCGCCGCAGACGGCAACTCATCCACAGCGGCCCCTGGGACAACGGGCACGGGCTCAGCATCAGGTGCCACAGCATCCGCCGCCGCATCAGGCGCTGCCGTCTCGTCAGACACCTCCGGCAGAGCGGGCAAGTCAGCATCGGCGGCCTGAGCTAAGCGCGCTTCCGACTGTAGCCCTGACAGCAACTGACCCAGGCTGGGCAGATCATCTGTTGTCTCCGCGGGTTGAGATAGGGCAACGGCACTATTGCCTATAAATGGGGCACCTGCCAGGACTAACGCCATTGACAGGATAGAGTTACGGGTTCTCATAAAAGCTTGTACCTAGCGAATGTTCACTCACGACAGTGGGATACCGGCAGCAGCATTGCGTTTATCTGTCCAGCCCTAAACGTGGCCTATTGTCACAGCCGGCCTGGACCGGAGGAGGATTTTTCAAACGAACGTTTTAAACATAGCTTTACAATATAGGCTTCGGGCACAAAAAATACAGATCTAATCTTGTACACAAGCAGCAATCAGGCTATCAATACCGTCTACCAGTTGAATAGGGCAGTCTAGTGCCTGGCTCACGGTCGCCACACTCATATCATCCAAAAAGTACGTCTGCGCCTGGGTATGAGCATCATCTTGCTTGAGCATGACCGTCGGCAACAGTAGTCGCTCTCCAAGCTGCCAGGCAGAAAGCTTCTGGGCTAAATCCTGGCCCGTCAGCAGGCCGGTCACCGAAATATCCTGTCCCCAATAGTCACTGCTAATAGCCGCCAAGCTGATGGTTAGCCCTTCAATTTGGTTCAGGCGCGCCACGATGGGGGCAAAGGCCACCTCCACCGCATTGCCAACCACCCAAGTGAGATGGCGCGGGGACACACGGGTCGGCAAATTCGCGGCCCGTGCTTCAAACTCCTTCAGGAACAGCCGGATCGAGCCGACACCATTGCCAATCTGTGGATAGTTTTCATAGTGCGACTCGGGTGGTAGCGGCTGCCGACCAATGAGAAACCATTCATCGGCCAACCAGGCAAAGGTGGTATCTAGGCTAGCTCTAAAGTCCGTCTGGAGCTGTTGGACCTGATCAATCACCTCCCGGGCCTTCTCCGGATTAACCGGCACGAGCTCGTCTTCAGCAGGCCGAAACCGGGTTAGCCCCACAGGCACAACAGCCGCTGAGGTCACAGCGGGCACCTCACCGCCATGGAATGAGGCCAAATCTCGTAGGGTCCGCGTGAGATGCTCACCGTCGTTAATCCCCGGGCAAACCACCACCTGGGCGTGAATTTGCAGACGGTTCTCCTGAAACCAACGCAGCTGATCCAGCAATAGCCCGGCACGCGAATTCTTCAGGAGCCGGGTTCGGACGGCTGGCTCGGTGGCGTGCACCGAAACATAGAGCGGAGACAGACGCATCTGAGCAATGCGCTCCCACTCAGCCGGCGGCAAATTGGTCAGCGTGAGATAGCTGCCATACAGAAAGCTGAGCCGATAGTCATCATCCTTAAAATAAAGCGTCTCCCGCTTGCCAGGCGGCTGCTGGTCGATAAAGCAAAACGGACAGTGGTTATTGCACTGAATCAGCTGATCAAATAGCGCTGATTCAAACTCCAGCCCCAAATCGGCATCGAAGTCTTTTTCAATCTCCACCTGATGAGCGTTCCCCTGAACGTCCATCACTTCTAAATCGAGCACCTCATCCGCGCACAAAAAGCGATAGTCAATCAGGTCTCGAGGAGCCTGCCCGTTGATAGAAATCAGGCGGTCTCCGGGTTCAAAGCCAATTTCCTCGGCAATGGAGTCGGGTAAGACGCGGGTAATTTTAGCGGGCTGTATGGTCGAACGACTCATGCGCGAAACGAGCAGCAGGGAGCAACGAATAAAGCCTCCCCATTCTAGAAGATTCCACGGAGGTCCTGCCGCCTCAGCGTGCTAAACCTCGGTCACGGTCAGACCAGGATACCCAACGTTGGCTCAGACATTTTTGAGCGTGCTGGTAGCAATGCCTGCCAAAATTGCAACACCAAAGGCCAATCGATACCAGACAAACACCCAGGTGCTGTGCCGTTGCAGAAACTTAATCAGCCATGCGATCGCAAGGTAAGACGACACCACGGCCGCAATCAGCCCCGCAATCAACGCCGTCCACCCGGCATCACCACCGCCAGACTCGGCCAAGTCCTTGAGCTCTACCAAACCAGCCAGCAAAATAGCGGGCATGCCCAACAGAAAGGAGAACCGTGCGGCCGTATCCCGCTCAAGGCCCATAAACAGCCCCGCCGTCAGGGTAGAACCCGAACGTGAAACCCCAGGAATGAGTGCCAGCGCCTGGGCAAAGCCCACACCAATGCCGTCCCAGAGACCCAACTGAGGAAAGCCGCGTTCTCGCTTACCAACAATCTCCGCCAGTCCGAGCAGCAGGGCCATCACAATAGAAGTAATAGCAATCGCCCCCGTGCTCCGCACAATCGAGTTGTCATAGTCCGGAACAAAAACCTTGATGGCAAGGCCACACACTACGATGGGCACCGTCCCAAGAATGATGCCTAACCCCATCCGAAAATCCGGCGAATTAAACTTACGTCCCACGGCAGCCCGCAACGTATTGGTGGTGACTTTGTACAAATCATCCCAGAAATACCAAAGAATCGCCGCCACACTCCCCAGCTGAATAACCGCAGTAAAGGCAACACCGGGGTCACCCCAGCCCAAAGCTACGGGGACAATTTTGACGTGTGCCGTACTGCTAATGGGCAAAAACTCCGTCAGCCCTTGGACAATGCCAATCACAATCGCCTCAAAGACGCCCATAGTGGCAGTGGCTTCAGGCGCCTGCCCCAGCAGCAACGCCGACGGCATCAGGGCGCCTACCGCACCCGCCTGCATAATTGAGACAAAGGCATGAACCATAAAAGATACTCCTAATGATTTAGTGCTAGCAGTGCATACCAGCGGTTTAGAACGGACGGGTTAAAGTTTCAGATCCCTGGCACAAAATCCCTGATACAAGATCCTTGACACAGCTGCAGAGCCCAGCAAAGGCTCGAGACAAGAGGCTCAACACCTGCACCTATATTTCTTCTATCTAACATGGCCGACATCAGCCCCGTTTGCCTAGCGTCAACTCAGACCACACCGGATACTGCCAACCGGAGATCTCGCAGTCGCAGAGTTAATAAACCTATGTGGCTGCGTCGAGGGGCCGGAACAAAGGACTCCAGCACCAGACATTGACCCTGGACAGTCGCAGAACGCAATATCGCTCAGGTCACTGTGATTGGGTCCCGGAGTGAAAGCAACGTCTACAGTCCAGCGCACGCTGTAAATCACAGCTCGGTTCACCCGAGGGGGCCGTGGCCATACACAGAAGGCGACTGTAGAGTGTTGCATTCCCAGCAACATTCATAACGAAATATTCCATTCCGACCCAATCCCTTAACCCAGCTATCTGTTCGGAAGATGTCCGCTACCTTATTTAGAGATCGTGATGTGGGGTCGGTCAGTTCCAACCCCAAAAGAGCGTGTTATGTTAACAATAGTTAACCGTTCTCAGAAAAGTATTTGCTGTCCCCTTTTCCGCCTGAGACCTTGACCACTGACTTGAGTCTGTCCAAGACGGACGCCGCACAAACGGCTGTCCACGTTTCCGAGTTGCCCTCCGCTGCTCTCCTCCACTTTTCAGAACCTCGCCGGGCTGCTTTCGGTGCTGCGGCTTTTTTAGTTAGTGTGCCGGTCTTCTTCCAAGCGCCGTTGGTTCGCCTATGGCCTCATTTGAGCTTGGTCCTTGGCGGCGTTCTATTACTGACGGGCTGGCAGATGATGCGCAGCCCAGCCCAGCGTCTATGGGGTGACTTGACGGTAGGATTTTCCTGGACGTGGCTAGCCGGTACGCTCTACTGGGGATGGTTTCGTTGGGAGCCACTGGTCCATTTGCCCATGGAGGCACTGGCGCTTCCTGTCGTAGCGGTACTCTTATATTTGAACCGGGCTAAGGTCGGTAGCTACTTCTACCTTGGCTCGCTGACGGGAACCGTTCTAACGGACCTCTACTTTTACTGGACCGATCTCATTCCCTATTGGCGACAGCTGATGCAGGTTGAGCCAGCTCAGGTGGGGGCGGTTTTGCATGCAGCCTGCATGGTGCTACAAAACTCTGAAGCTGTTCTCAAGGGCGGCATTTTGCTGAGCTGCTTGATTCTGCTAGGAACGTTACCCTTGACTCGCTCTCAGGCCCATTGGTGGGCTTTCGCCGGCGCTGTTTTGAGTACCATCTTGGTCGATGCACTGTTTTTGCTATCTGCTGTTCTAGCTTAGTGCGGCGTCAAAGCCGAACAGGGGTATTGATGCTGGAAGATCTATCTGGCGATGGGAGAATAGGGTTATAGCCATCGCCACCCAGGCTCTTGTTTGGGGTTTATGCGTGACGACGGCGACCACTCGGTGACCATACTTCAGTAGTTGAGCGCCAGAGATGTCTAAAGC
>JBCBOC010000011.1:0-17377 GCA_039821475.1 Cyanobacteria bacterium J06632_22
CACGGTTCCCATCGGTTCTGGCGACTGGGTCCGCATGATTGTGATGGATGGCATCGCCGAGCGTCAGAAAGTCCCCGTCGGTGCAGGCGCACCGGCTGCAGCGCCTGAAGCGCCTCAGTTTGACGTCGTCAGCAACCCAGAGTTTCTACGTGAGGGTTCAGCCGTATCCGATACCTTTAACCCAGATAGGATCGTCCTGGGTGGGAGCAATCCCAAGGCAATTGCCATGATGAAGGAGCTGTACGAGCCCATCGTGGAGCGTAAGTTTGCCGATGATGCCTCCTTGCCCCAGGTACCGGTACTGGTGACTGACCTAAGTTCTGCGGAAATGGTGAAGTATGCCTCTAACGCATTCTTGGCCACAAAGATTAGCTTCATCAATGAAGTGGCTAACATTTGCGATCGCGTAGGTGCTGACGTGGTTCAAGTGGCCCAAGGCATTGGTCTTGACTCCCGCATTGGCGGCAAGTTCCTCCAGGCGGGCATTGGTTGGGGTGGCTCTTGCTTCCCGAAGGACGTTTCTGCACTGGTGCACACAGCTGACGACTACGGTTACGAAGCTGAGCTATTGAAGTCCACCATCAGCGTCAACCAGCGGCAGCGGCTGCTCGCCCTAGAGAAACTGCAGCAGGTGCTGAAGATTCTGAAGGGTAAGACAGTTGGTCTGCTGGGTCTGACCTTTAAGCCCGATACCGATGATATGCGCGATGCTCCGGCATTGATTCTCATTGAGCACTTGAATCGCTTGGGTGCCAAGGTGAAAGCCTATGATCCCCTCGTTTCCCAAAGCGGCATGCGCGATGGCATGACAGGTGTCATTGTTGAAACCGACCCTGAGCGATTGGCCGACGGCTGCGATGCGCTGGTACTCGTGACGGATTGGAAACAATTTGCCACGCTGGACTACAAGAAGATGGCCGAGCTGATGAACACGCCCAATATGATTGACGGGCGGAATTTCCTGAACCAGAAGGAGATGGAAGAGGCTGGGTTTAACTACATGGGTATTGGTCGGTAGTTTTTGAACGACTGGCCCATAGGGTAGATCACTGCGCGGGGCCCCTCCGAGTGCCCCTTTCAGAAACGAAAGGTCATCACTCGCCCCATTGGGGCCTTCCGCGGGCAGGGCGCTTACGCCCGCCCTACCATCCCTAGCCCTGCAACCCTTATGTCAGGAAGGACATCCCACTGAGTTCGAGGCTCTGCCTGAGTCATCGGCTGAGTGGGTTTTAGGTTTCTGGCTTCGGTTATTGCTGTTTTCCGGTGACCGACTTATAGCTCTCGCCGTCGTGCACAAACCCCAAAAAAGGTCTTTGTGGCGACGGCCATACGACTCGTTCGGGAGGTGGGGGGAGACTAGACCTCCACCACTATTGAGGCGACGCCCACCGGTCCAAAGCCCGTTTTCCACCCCACCGCGCGACGATCTCATCGTCATAGTCGTCTGCCAACCGTACCACGGTCGTCACCGAGTGCCGCAGTTCGATGCGATCGCAACTCGACCCCACCAAACTGTGCTCAAACACAATGTCATCCTCACCATCTAAGGCAAACCGACCAAAATAAATGCCATCGTTAGCCCGCAGCAGGTAGTAACTCAGCTCCGGCGTCATCTCCACGTCCGTCACCACAAAGGCCCGTGTCGTAATCAGCGCCTCCTCATCTCCCCAGGGCACAACCCGCGTCGAGGCCACCGCTGACCCAATCGTAATGATAAATAACGGCTCGTCCTCAAAGGCCACAGCAGCCTCGCCGAATAAATCGGTCATCCAGGGGGCAATACGCTCGTAACAGTCCTGCTGAGCAGTGGTGCGAAACTCCATAGGTGCAAATCGTGGGGGATTCAAAGGGGAGGGGGCGTAACTCGCCAACGTCTTTAAGACGACAGACGTGATGTTGGATATTCTCTCATCTCAGGCTTATCAGACCGCAAAATTCTTCGGGATTCTTACGGATACGGACCGAACCTATACAATCCAATTTATAGCCCCCCGGCGTGAGTCAGACAGCGCCAGAATAGACAGAGTCGCCAACAGCGACCATAAAGAGGACGCTACCATACAGCTAATCGTCATCCATTTCCGGCCATCCTGTGTCTGATTGCCCCGTTGAACCCGGCTCTGCCCTCACTACGCCCCAACCATCGGCGAGCTCAGAGACAGCTTTGGATTACCATCAGGCCATTGACGCCGTCGACCAACTGGTCGATCGCCTAGAACTGTCGCCCCGCGAGCGGGCTGGACTAGAGGCTGAGCTAGCCAGCCTTAAAGGACTGCGCCAAAAACTGACGGACGCAGTGGTGCATATCGCCGTGTTTGGCTTAGTGGGACGGGGAAAATCCTCCTTACTCAATGCACTGGTCGGTCAGCCTATCTTCCAAACCGGGCCTCTACATGGGGTCACACAACAGGTCGAGAGCGTGCCGTGGCAGACCACTGACCTGGCAGACGGGGCGCAGCAGGTCACTCTAGCCAGCACGGGGCAATCTCGAGTCGAGCTGGTGGATACCCCTGGCATTGATGAAGTGGAGGGTGAACAGCGGCAAACGCTGGCCCAGCGCGTTGCCCGCCAAGCCGACCTGATTTTATTCGTGGTCGCTGGCGACCTGACGCAGCTAGAGTACACCGCACTCAGCCAGCTCCGCCAAGCACAAAAACCGATTCTGATGGTCTTCAACAAAGCCGACCAATTCACGGGCGATGACCAGAACCAAATTCTCCGTCAGCTCCAGCAGCAGGTCAGCCCCTTAGGGATTCCCCCTACTCAGGTGCTCATGGCAGCAGCGGCTCCCCTAGTAGCGCAGATGACCGTCGTTAATGGCCAGCGACAGATTCGTCGGCAGCGCGGCAGCGCCCAGGTGAACGAGCTGAAGCTCAAGATGCTGGACATTCTCCAACGGGAGGGCAAGGCCTTGGTCGCGCTCAACAGCCTCCTGTACGCCGATCACCTCAACCAGCAACTGATCGACCGCAAGCTGCAGATTCGTCAGCAGAGCGCCGAAGATGCCATTTGGAAAGCCGCCCTAACAAAAGCAGTTGCGATCGCAATCAACCCCATCCTCGTGGCCGATGCCCTGGGCGGCGCGGCCATCGATTTGGCCCTCATCGTCACCCTGTCGCGCCTTTATGGGCTAGACATGAGCCAACAGGCAGCGTTCAAGCTCTTAAAGACCATCGCCATTGCCACCGGTAGCCTATCGTTAACAGACCTCCTGATCACCTTTGGCTTAGGCTCCTTAAAAAGCCTCTTAGGCGCCTCAACCCTGGCCACCGGGGGGATAACGCTATCACCCTACTTTGCCGTGGCCGTCACCCAAGCCGCCGTGGCCGGTGCCTCCACCTACGTCATCGGCACCGTGACGCAGCGGTACCTGGCCAATGATGCCAGTTGGGGAACAGGCGGACCCAAAGCTGCAATTTCAGACCTACTCACCACCATTGACGAGCAGTCGATTATGGCCCGCATCAAAGCCGAGCTATCGGAACAGCTCTCAGCTAGTCGCTTTAGCCAGAGCGAATCCTAAAACCTCTATCAAACGCCACATACGCTTGTGCACAGTTGCGACCACTAAGCTCCAACCTTCGGTCCTGGAGCACCAGCGATAGCAAAGGGACAAACGCGATAGCGAGATCAGCGCAGGGGGTGAGACTAGCGCGTCATACCGCTGCAAATCGCATGAGCCTGCAAATCACATGAGACCTATAGCCCTTGACAGTTAAAGCGCTCAGACTATTTCGCTATTCGCTATCTCGCTATTTCGCAGTTCCCCGCCAACCTCAAGACCTAGCGTTATAGCCGTCGCCACAAAGACCTTTTTTGGGGTTTGTGCACGACAGCGGGCCACTTGTCTCCAAGATTGGGCACTTGAGCGCCCAATCTTGGAGACAAGTGGCGAGATCTATAAGTCCTAGCGTTGCAAGTTCTAATCTTGACAGACCACTAATTAATAAAATCCGTGGGACCTGCGTACTCAGAGGCTGCAGCCAATGTTTCTAAACTCTGTGCACCCGCCAGAAACTGACCATTCACCTCCCAGGTCGGGAAACCCGTAATTTCAGGAATCGACTGGCACAACGCCGTCTGAGAGGCTTGGCCATCAGGTGCACATTCGATATAAGGAATTTCCTTGGCCGCATCCTTACCAAACAGCTGCTTCTGGTCGTAGCAGTGCGGGCACCAGTAGGCTCCGTACATTTTGGCATCAGCATCGGTTAAGTGACGGGCCAGGGCTAGCTCAGACTCACCGGAAGGATTTTGCACCACAGGCCCCACCGCACCGTCCACGGAGGCCGTGGCACTGGGACCATTGATCGACACCGAGTAAACGCCCAGGGTTGCCACCAGGGTCAGCGTTCCGACGATAAAGCCACGGAACATGAGCTGCCCTTGGTCCTCCCAACGGCGGCCCAGCAGCGTCATCACAAACATAATCACCGTAAAGCTAGCGGAGGCAATGCAATAAATGCACGGCGCTTTTAACTCCGTCGCCAGGACAAACATCAGATAGCCGCTGAAGACCATCATGCCGGTCGCACCGATGAACAGCAGCGGCCAAGTCAAGTTTTCGAGCTGCTCGCGCTGCTCTTTGTTCTGATCTGGGTTCACCAGCAGCGGCCCCAAGGACAGGCCTAGCATCGTCAGGTAGGCCAGACAGCCAAACAGCGTCAGCGGCACACCAAATAGCTCAGCATAGGCGCTAGACAACACCTGATCGCAGCCAGACACGGGACAGGTGGCCGTGCCCCCCATCAGCTTGACCGCCGTTAAATATCCAGTACCCAATGCACCGATCGTTGCGATCGCACCAATCACTGGCCTGGCCCAGCGGTGAATCGGACGCTTCTCTTGACGACGACGTGCCATAAAAATTTTGCCCCACAGTACGGGCGATATAGATTTCAAAAGAGACGGGGAAATGCCAATCCGTCTATCCCGGACAGCTGGCCCCGTCTGCATCTTAGACAAAAAATTCCCACTCGGGTAGATGCGCCCATCACCATTCCTGAGCGCATCGTCGCTACTCAGCCTTACGACTCGCTATCCCCCGACGCATTGCGCCCACAAACTGATGCACCCGACTCGGATCAATAGGCTGCTCGATTTGCCCCCGCCGCTTTAACGAACTCGACACAATGACACCATCTGCGACTTGCATTAGCTCACCAATATTATCGATGCTCGCCCCACTGCCAATCAGGACAGGAGCCGAGCCCGCCGCCGCCTTCGCTAACGCCAACTCTTCAAGCGGCGGCGGACTGCCAGTGGCCCAACCCGAGACAATCACCCCATCCGCCAGCCCCCGCTGCAAGGTATCCTGCACCGCCGTCGTCAGATTTGGGGTACCCATGGGCACCGCGTGCTTCACCAAAACATCAGCCAAAACTTTGACATCCTGGCCTAGCTCTCGGCGGTAGCGCATCAGCGTGTGGGCCTGTCCCTCAATTAACCCCTGATCCGTCGCCATCACCCCGGTCAACACATTCACGCGAATAAACTGAGCCCCCGTGCAAGCCGCCACCGCTAGGGCGCTGTGGGCATCGTTGCGTAGCAAATTAATGCCAATTGGCAGCTGCACCAAATGCTGCAACCGCTCAACCACCAAACTGACAGCGCTCACAACCGCTGGATCCACACGATCCTTCGCAAAAGGAACATCAAAAAAATTTTCTACAATGAGGGCATCTGCCCCACCCGACGCTAAAGCCATCGCCTCCTGAATAGCTCGCTCGACAACGGCAGCTAGGCTTCCCTGCCAACGCGCCGACCCCGGCAACGGCAAAAGATGAATCACCCCAATGACTGGGTGAGGCGTCTTAAAAAGACGCGCTAATTCGACCACATCCATGCTGACCTCGCCACCTACACTCTGCCGCCTAACTTTGTTAGTAGCCTACAGGTTTGAGGCAACCTGTTCAGCAATGATCAGCAATCCTGAGGTCAGCGCCGTAGGAGCACGCAGCCCAGCGATTGTGTAGTTATGTTATATTTCGATTATTCGGGTCAATTTTCGCTATTTGACGTGGTGCTTTCCTGAGCACAGTTTACCGCCACTACTTGACCTAAGCGGGCCAAGGCGTGGGGGATGGGTTTAAAACCTTTCATGTAGCGATCGCATACCCATCGGGCATTTAGCTACCGTTGATAGGTCTTAAATATCCACGACTTCATGAGCCGCCACAAACCGACCATTTCTATTTCTCACCTCGGCTGCGAAAAAAATCGCGTCGATACCGAACATATGTTGGGCCTGCTGGTTAAAGCAGGCTATTCCGTAGATGACGATGAGTCTGCCGCCGACTACGTCATCGTTAACACCTGTAGCTTCATAGAAGAGGCACGCCAGGAATCCGTACGCACCCTGGTGGAATTAGCCGAAGCCGACAAAAAGATTGTTATCACCGGCTGCTTGGCTCAACATTTCCAGTCTGAGCTACTGGATGAAATCCCCGAGGCCGTTGCTCTGGTGGGCACAGGCGACTATCACAGAATTGTAGACGTCATTGAGAGAGCTGAAGCGGGCGAAAGGGTCAAAGCCGTTTCAGCAGAACCCACTTATATTGCCGACGAAACCGTCCCCCGTTACCGCACAACCACAGAAGGCGTGGCGTACATTCGCGTGGCCGAGGGCTGCAACTATCGCTGCGCCTTTTGCATCATTCCTCACCTTCGTGGTCAGCAGCGTTCACGTTCCATTGAGTCCATTGTCGCGGAAGCCCATCAGTTGGCTAGCGAAGGCGTGCAGGAACTGGTGCTTATTTCACAAATCACGACCAACTACGGCACTGATCGCTACGGCAAACCACAACTAGCTGAGCTAATTCGAGCATTAGGCGACGTTGATGTGCCCTGGGTGCGCATGCACTATGCCTACCCCACAGGATTAACGCCCGAGGTCCTGTCTGCCATACGGGAAACGCCCAATGCGTTGCCCTATTTAGACCTGCCCCTACAGCATTCTCACCCTGACATTCTTCGGGCTATGAAGCGCCCGTGGCAGGGCCGCGTCAATGATGAAATCATCGAGCGGTTACGGGCTGAGCTACCTGACGCCGTACTACGGACGACTTTTATTGTTGGTTTCCCAGGCGAGACCGAAGCCCATTTCGAGCATCTAAAGGCTTTTGTCCAACGCCATCAGTTTGATCACGTTGGTGTTTTTACCTTTTCACCTGAAGTGGGTACCCCAGCAGCTGACCTCCCCCATCAGGTGGCCGAAGACGTTAAACATCAGCGTCGAGAAGCCTTGATGTTTACCCAACAAGAAATTTCCTTTCGCCGTAACCAACGGCAAATTGGCACAACAATTCCTGTCTTGATTGAGCAAGTCAACTCAGCCATCCAGGAATGTATCGGCCGTTCAGCCCGCTTTGCTCCCGATGTTGACGGACTAGTTTATGTCAAAGGCATGGCCCCCCTGGGACAGCTCGCGTCTGTTCGCATTGACGCGGCCGATACCTATGACCTCTATGGCGCTTTGACGACAGCTGCCACAGAGACTGAGCCCGCCATAGCGCAGTCCACCCCATAAGTATCAGCGATTCGCATCCGCCCTGTCCGAAGGGAATTCAATCCCGTTTTTTTGAATCTGATTTCACAGAGCTTTTACCCGACCAAGGAGTTTGAATGACGTTGTCTTTCGCAAGTTTGGGCCTGTCCGAAGAGCGCGCCCAGCATCTTAAAACCTTAGGCTTTACGGAACCGACCCAAATTCAGAGCGAAGCCATTCCTCATTTACTGTCGGGTCGTGATGTCGTAGGGCTAGCCCAAACCGGCACTGGCAAAACCGCAGCTTTCTCCTTGCCAATTTTAGAGCAGGTTGATCCCAACAAACGAGCCGTACAGGCCCTCGTGCTTACCCCCACGAGAGAACTGGCTATGCAGGTCTCCCAAGCCGTCGAAACCCTCAACACTAATGACCGCCTACGCGTTGCGGCTGTCTACGGGGGGCAATCGATCGGCGCCCAAATCCATCAGCTACGGCGGGGCGCTCAGTTTGTCGTAGGCACCCCAGGCCGGGTGCTGGACCTGCTCAAACGCGAAGCACTCGTACTTGACCAGCTCAACTGGCTCGTACTAGATGAAGCTGATGAAATGCTCAATATGGGCTTTATTCAAGATGTCGAAAATATCCTGAACCATGCCCCAGCCGAACGTCAAACCGCCTTTTTCTCGGCAACAATGGATCCCACTATCCGAGAATTGGCCACCAAGTTCTTGCATGAACCTGTCACGGTTAAGGTAGCCCACTCGAAAACAGCACCAACCCGCATCAGTCAGTTGGTTTACGTTGTGCCCAGCGGTTGGAGTAAGGCCCGGGCACTGATGCCCATTCTGGATATGGAAGATCCAACCGCAGCAATTATCTTTGTGCGGACCCGTCGGACTGCAGCCGAACTAACACGGCAGCTACAAGCTGCTGGCCACAGCGTCGATGAGTACCATGGCGACCTCAACCAAGCCCAACGGGAACGCCTCTTGATTCGCTTTAAAAAGCAGCAGATTCGTTGGGTGGTGGCCACCGATATCGCTGCGCGGGGAATCCACGTTGATAACCTCACCCACGTTATCAACTACGAACTCCCTGACAGCCACGATAGCTACGTCCACCGGATTGGCCGGACCGGCCGAGCTGGTCAGGAAGGCCGCGCCATCTCCATCGTCACACCGCTGGAGAAATACAAGATTCGCCAAATCGAACGACACCTGAAGCAGGAGATGACCTTCTGCAAGGTGCCGACGCGAGCAGAAATTGCCGCCCGCCACCTAGAAAAGCTGCAATCTCAACTGCGGGAAGCCCTGACCAGCGAGCGCCTAGCCTCCTTCTTGCCCATCGTCTCTCAGCTCAACGAAGAGTATGAGCTACGTACCATTGCAGCAGCTGCCTTGCAAATGGCCTATGACCAGTCCCGCCCAGTGTGGATGCGAAACGATGGCCCCTTTGCAGATGCGGAGAACTCACGCAAACCCTCTCGCCGTTCTCGCCCTCGAAAGCCCTCAGGGACCTCCTCTTCTGCCCGATCTGACCGCAATTAGTGGTGGGGCAACTCTAGTTTTAGGGTTGGCGGGGAATAGCGAATCGTGACATGGCGAAATCGTGGGAGAGCTTTGACCGTCAAGGGCAACAGTCCCAACGCTATGCGCGAAGAACCATTCGCCAATCTCAACCCTAAGATTAAGCGTTGACGCTATACCGGGAGCTGCACTAATTAAGCTTTACCAGCATTTCTAAATGAAAAATAAGAAGTGTATGGTTTGTTACGGCCTCCTTGTCGTAAATCGCTATGCTGAAATGCAATAGCCTATTCAGCTATTGTATTTCAGCTATTGCTGCCATTATTTACGCATACGCATACATCGTTGCATATGCGTAAATAATGGCCCCTAGAAATTATTTCTAGGGATTCTTTACGGGGGGTCATTATGTTTGTCATCATGACGGACCAACAGGCCATTTCCTCTGAGGTCATCTGTCAGGGTTGTCTCATGGCGAGCCAGCAAGGGCGACCAAGGTGGAGAGAAGGCAAGCTACTCTGCGGACAGCCACTTCAACCGATGAGTCCTCAGTCAACGGAGCAGTACGAATGTCAAATGGGCTTTCGGCTGACAAGAGTCCAGGATAAATAAAGTCCAAAATCAATCAGGGGGAATAGCCTTCATGCGAGCCTACACCCCTCGCTCTTGAACGATTCGCTATTTCGACCTCTCCACTCGGCGGCTTGACAACCGCAGCTAGCATTGACGTAACATTTGCCTGGGCCAATAACCGTCTGAATTTGACCTAGGTTATGCTAGGGCTAGACAGCCATTCCCTTTGGAGTAATTGAAATATGACCTGGCGCGGCACGGCTACCCCCACAGATCGGATCTTTGCGATTTTGCCCTATCTGCTGCCGCTGTCCGATGCGGTATTCACAGGTGGTGCGTTTTTCCGATACATCACGCAGTTTCCACCACTGATTCCGGTAGCTACAGCGATTCAGCTTTTGGCCTTGCCCGCTGTATTTGTCCAGAGCTTAGTGCCCTTCTTTGGCTCTCTGGTTGTCTTTATGCTGCTCATTTTCTTAGTGGTGCGCAACCCCCGCATTAGCCATTTCATTCGATTTAATACCCTTCAGGCCATTCTCATCGGCTTCATCATCTTTGTGTGCAGCCTGCTGATTAGCGTGTTCCAGACGCCTAGCCTTAGCCTATTGACAGAGACACTCTCCAACGTCGTTTTCTTAGGGGGGTTAGGCGTTGTGCTGTACTCCATGGTGCAATCTGGTCTAGGTCGGTATGCCGAAATCCCAACCCTTTCTGAAGCTGTTCATATGCAGGTTCGATAGGGCTAGCTGTCTAGGGCTGCTGTTTGACGGGCAACGACCATATTTTGCAGTACGCCAATGCCTTCAATTTCAATCCGGACCTGATCGCCTGGTGTAAGAGGACCCACACCCGCAGGTGTGCCTGTCAGGACAACGTCGCCTGGCAAGAGCGTCATCGCTTGACTGATGTAAGCAACAATCTCGACCGGGCTAAATATCATGTCCGAGATAAGCGCGGTCTGGACCGGCGCTGCCCCATGGTTCAAAAATGTCTGAAGCTGTGCGTCCGGCGGTAGCTCTCGGACGAGCCAAGGACCTAACGGGCAGAAGGAATCACATCCCTTAGCCCTAACCCACTGGACATCTCGCCGCTGGAGATCGCGGGCTGTAACGTCATTGGCAATGGTATAGCCCCAGATTTTACCCGCCGCCGTCGTGGGGCTACAGGCGGAGCACTGTTCACCGATGACCAGGGCCAACTCACCTTCGTAATCGACTTGACCTGCGATCTCGGGATAAAGAATCGGTGCCTCTGTCGGAATAACCGCAGTAGACGGCTTCAAAAATAGCAGTGGTTCTGTCGGCTGAGGACTCTGGGTTTCCTTGGCGTGGGCAGCATAATTACGCCCTACCCCAATAATTTTGGAGGGCGCACAGGGGGCCAACAACTGATAGGTTTCGACCGGCAACACTTGCTCGGTCAGCTCACCCCCGAGCCAAGGCGCAGCATTTAAGGCCTGCACACTCCGATCGGCCTGCAGCAGCCCATAGTGCAGTTGACCACTGTCTGATTGAACACGAACATAACGCTGAGCCATAGAAAACGGGTCTACTTCTTGCTATGATTTTGGATCCTTGCTTTCAAGCGTTAGGTGCTCTGAGCATACCAGCTAATCTGCCTTTGGGTGGTTGCAGCGAGTACAGGGGTAATCACTCATCGCACCCTCGCACCAGAAAGCCCCATGTCCATAAGGAACACAACCCAATGAATAACTTTTACGAGACCATGTACATTCTGCGCCCTGACCTCAATGAAGAGGCGGTAGACGAAGCCATTGGCCAATATCAGGATGTCCTCAAGGAAAACGGCGCTGAAATTCTAGAAACCCAGCACCGCGGCAAGCGACGCCTCGCCTATGAAATTAACCGCTTCCGCGAAGGCATTTACATTCAAATGAATTATCAGGCACCTGGGGCTGCGATCGCACCGATGGAACGCGCCATGCGCCTGAGCGAGTCTGTCATCCGCTATCTAACGCTGGTGGTCGATGAGGCCGAGGAAGCAGACGAGCTATCCGATAGTGCGGGCATGTCCCAAGCACCTTCTCAAGCTCCCGCAGGCACCTAAGTAAACCTTAAGGGGATATTAGGCACTGATAGACGCGCTGATAGGCCAAGGCAAACTCAGCCCGTCACACCTCTACCACACCTCAGACTGGAAACGTTTTCCAGCGCATTGCCTTACAGCGCATTTTCCGAAAGGCATTTTCCGAAAGGCATTTTCCGAAAGGCATTTTCCGAAAGGCATTTTCGCCAACCCGTTCTCTCAAAGGCCCGCACGTGAACTACGGCGGGCTTTTGCATGTTTTTCTGCGGCCCGGCACAAATTTCTTGCGTCTTTGTGACAGAAAATCAACAAATTCGGGTTAAATAGGTGGCAATTCGGTTGCGAAATGGTATACAGTAGCGGCGACTCAACCACCCCATAACAGCCAAAACCAAATCTGGGAAAGGGATTCGACCGTTTTACCACTTGCTACGCTTTACTACTTAGGAGCTGCCCTATGGCCCAAATGCCATCCCCGACCCTGACCGACTCACAGGTGGAACTGGCCCGCCTGCAAGAAGAACTCAAAATGCGCGACCAGCTCGTGCAACAGCTTTCGCAGGAGCTATTCCGTCTCGTTAAGGGGAATAAGGAATTCCTGCCCACCGCTGAAGTTTCTGAGCGACACCAGGCTGAAGTCCGGGCGCTGCGGGAACAGCTCCAAGGCGTCGAGCAGCAGGTCGCGTTCTACCAAAATCAAATTGAAGGTCGCGATGCTGAGATTTACCAACTGCGCCAGACCACACAGGAGCTGACCGACCGTACCCGCATGCTGGAACAGGTGGTACAGGAACTACCCAAAATCTACAAGCAAAAGTTTGCTGAACGGATGACCGACGTCAAAGAGCGCGTTGCAGCTATCCAAGGCGAGAACCGCCACCTACACGCGGAATTGCAGAGCGTCAGCTATCGCTTGGCGGTGCGATCACGACGTAACCAGCACTGCCTGGATCTCCCCACATTCCCCCGTTCTGCGCTGTCTGAGAATTCCATGCCCAGCTTTGCAGAAAGCTAGGCGGTGTCCTCTTTAACACATTCAGAACATCTAACACGTTCAGAACATCTAACACATTCAGAACACTAGGGCATTTTGACTCCAAAGCCTCTTCTACGCAGAAGAGGCTTTTTTGGTGGCCCTCGCTAACGCAGCTGGATAAGACACTCGAAACACCCAGCGATAGCAACCGCTATCATGTGTGCGCGTATCATGTGTGCGCGGTTGCAGGCCACTGAGCAACCAGACTGGGCTCGCTAACCCCTATGCAAATGGCCCCTGTACAAACGGCTGCTGCTACAAACACCAGTCTTCAAAGCTTCAGCGCCAAGAACTGGCGCCGAGAAATGTGATAAATGCAATATGGCGGCAATCACGGCTGGCAAGGGGCTAACGGGCAAGGCTACACTTGAAGAAGTGTTAACTCGACCCTATGGACGCCCTTCCGCCCGACTTTTTTTCACCTGAGATATTTTCCCTAGATACGCTTCAATCTCTGGCTCGCACCTACGGCTATTGGGCCGTTTTTTTAGGCATCATGCTAGAGAGTACCGGGCTCCCCATACCGGGTGAAACCATGACTTTAGTGGGTGGTTTCTTGGCCGGGAGCGATGAACTGGTGTATCGCTGGGTCCTGGGTAGCGCCATTGCCGGTGCAGTGATTGGCGATAGTATCGGCTACTGGGTTGGCTTCTTTGGCGGCTGGCCGCTACTGCTCAAACTCAGCCAGATTTTCAATATTGAAGACAGCAAACTGCTCAACCTACGAGAACAATTTAGCGAGAATGCAGGAAAAGCAGTGGTTCTGGGACGTTTTGTTGCCCTGCTAAGAATTTTTGCCGGTCCCCTAGCGGGCATTGCCCAAATGCCCTATTGGCAGTTTTTGCTGTGTAACCTACTGGGTGCTGTCATGTGGGCCACCACCATGGTTTCCTTGGCTTACGGCGTCGGGCAGCTGATTCCCCTAGCGACACTGGTACAGTGGGTAGCACAGTTTACTGTCGGGGCCTTAGCCCTTGTCGTTGCCTGGATAGCCCTACAGTTTTGGAAGCACACGCGACAGTCCACGCACACGGCGCCCTCCCAAGAATAAAGTGACGGCACCACAGGCAAGGGGTTGCGGCTAAAGCGCGCAGCGGCAAAGCTGTAAAGATAAGCCGCGACAAGACCATGGCGCCGAGCGTCTGTCCGTAAGTCTGTCTGACTCGAACACCATATGCCATGACAGCGGCGCTGCAACCGTTTCACGGCATTGAGCCACGGCTCACAGGAACTGAATATAAGCGCTCAATACCTATGAATAGTCTACGGTTGACGTCGCGCACGACTCCCCGTCGCATCTGTTCTATAGGTATACTGCGTCCCTGATGGCCGATGTATCGCCTGAACTTGCCATCCGTCCGTCAAGACAAATAGGCAGGATTCGGCCGGCCCCCCTAACCCGAAACAGCTATCCGACCAGGTTTGCGGACTGGAGCCTACAATCTCAACAGTGTCGGTCGTCACGCCTAAGGTCTGAGCCATTGCCCCTAGGACAGCTTGTTCGACCGATTCAGGCAATTCACGATTGATCACGATGTCAGTTCCAGGTTCAGCATCGGGAATGGGGGGAACCAACACACAAGCCATTACTAGAGGCAAAACGGCCGATAGGGCGGTAAAAACCAGCAGAGAGCGCTTTAAAGACATGGTCATGGCGCGATCGAATAGTCGATCGTCGTGATGAGAGCAGGTTTGTAAATCTCCTTTTAGCGTAACGATTGGCATCGGTGCGATCGCAACCGTTACCGATTCCGTTACCGCTCCACAACCGATTAAAAAATGCCACCGAACTGTATCCACTTAGGCATATCGAGCTAAAATCCCTGAGCAAACCTTCGATGGAGTCAGCCGGTCGATGAACGCAAAACATGGCCTTGGCACTCAATGCTTACACGCAGGGCAGGAGCCTGACCCAACAACAATGGCGCGGGCCGTTCCCGTCTACCGCACCAGTTCCTATGTCTTTCGTGATACCGAACACGCTGCGAATCTGTTTGGTCTAAAAGAGCTGGGTAATATTTACACTCGGCTGATGAATCCCACCCATGACGTACTCGAAAAGCGGGTAGCCGCATTGGAAGGGGGGGCCGCAGCGCTAGCGGTCGCATCCGGCACTAGCGCAATTTTCTACAGCATCATTAACATCGCCCAGGCGGGTGACGAAATTGTGTCCGCCAACACGCTGTATGGCGGCACTTACACGATGTTCAAGGACATCTTGCCAACGCTGGGCATTAAGGTCAATTTTGTTGATCCGCGCAATCCAGAAAACTTCCGTGCAGCCATTAACGACAAGTGCAAGCTGGTCTTTTGCGAAACGGTAAGCAATCCAGGGCTAGAGGTATCTGACTTAGGGGCAATTAGTGCGATCGCACATGAGCATGGCCTACCCCTGATCGTCGACAGCACCTTCACCACACCCTATCTCATCCGCCCCATCGAACATGGTGCAGACATCGTGGTGCACTCTCTCACCAAGTGGTTGGGTGGCCATGGTGCAGGTATTGGCGGCATCGTCGTAGACTCCGGCACCTTTGACTGGGCCTCTGGCAAGTTCCCACTGATGAGCGAGCCCGATGCCAGCTATCACGGTCTGCGCTTTGCCCACGACCTCGGACCCCTAGCCCCCATCGCCTACACCCTGCGCATGCGGTTAGTCCCCTTGCGTAACCTGGGAGCCTGCATTTCCCCGGACAATGCTTGGATGTTCCTACAAGGCATTGAAACCCTTCACCTGCGTATGCAGCGCCACTGCGAGAATGCGATGGCCGTCGCCGAGTTCTTGACCCAGCACCCCAAAGTAGAATGGGTTCGCTATCCCGGCCTAGAGAACGACAAAGCCCACGACCTCGCCAAGCAATACATGCCCAATGGATTTGGAGCCATGGTGGTGTTTGGCATTAGGGGCGGTGCCGATGCTGGTAAACAGTTTATTGAAAAGCTGGGGCTATTCTCTCACCTTGCCAACGTGGGTGATGCCAAGAGCCTAGCCATCCATCCGGCCAGTACCACCCACTCGCAACTCTCTGAGACAGATCTGAATACAGCAGGGATTGCCCCAGAACTGATTCGGTTAGCCATTGGCATTGAAGATATCGACGATATTGTCGACGATCTGAAACAGGCCCTGGAGCAGGTATAAACCTTGGCTACGTCCAGCGTGACCTGTTGCTTGTCCTTGAGCAAACATCCTTGAGCAAACAGCAGGTCATAAAGTGAACGCGGTTAAGCCCCCCTTTGACGTTTAGCGGTCAGCCTAAAACCCCTCTCCCATGGGAGAGGGGTTTTAGATACGGGCTGATCGACAACATTCATGACTATTGGCCCTGTCAGCACCCAGTTTTTTCACATTCAGCAGCCCTTTAAACTCGACTCTGGTGAGACGCTAGATAGCATCACCCTTGCCTACGAAACCTATGGCGAGCTTAACGCTGATGCTAGCAATGCCATTCTGTTGTTTCACGCCCTGACCGGCAGCCATCATGCAGCAGGGGTGAATCAATCTGTGCCGGGGGTGGAACCGCTGTGGACCGATGAATGCGTGATGGGCTGGTGGGACGACTTCATCGGCCCCGGTAAAGCACTGGATACAGATATTTACTGTGTAGTCTGTATTAACTATTTAGGCAGCTGCTATGGCTCCACAGGTCCCCGATCGATTGACCCCGCAACTGACACTCCCTACGGCAGACGTTTTCCACGCATTAGCGCTGGCGATGTTGTGCGCAGCCAGCTCCGGCTCCTAGAACATTTAGGCATCAACTGCCTCTATGCCGCAGTCGGTGGTTCCCTCGGCGGCATGTTAGCCATGCTGCTAGCCACACGGTTTCCCGAGCGGGTTAAAACCGTCATGCCCATAGCATCTGGGTTTCAAACCACCGTCCTACAGCGCGTCCAAAATTTTGAACAGATTGTTGCGATTCAGAACGATTCAAATTTCAATCACGGCGACTACTACGATGGCCCTGCCCCAAAAGCAGGCATCATTCTGGCCCGTATGATTTCCCATAAGACCTTTGTTTCACTGAGTGTCCTGGAAAAGCGCGCTCGCCAGGAAGTAACACAACAGGATATCAACGGCCAACAGTATGAACTCTCAACGCCGATTGAGTCCTACATGTTCCACCAGGGCAAGAAGTTCGCAGAGCGATTTGATGCCAACAGCTATCTACGGATTATGGATCTGTGGCAACGTTACAGCTTAGAGGCGGTCACCCCAGATATCTTCAGAGAGTGCAAACATCAACAGTATCTGGTGTTTAGCATCGACTCCGATGTGTGCTTTTATCCAGAAGAACAGTTTGCCATTGTTAAAGCCTTGGAAGGGGCCGGCGTATCTGTAAAATACATTACGGTACACTCCAACAAAGGACACGACTCCTTTTTACTAGAACCGGAACTGTACGAGCCGTATATCCGGTTTGTCCTGAACAGTATCGCCTGTTGAACGATAGCTCTCGCCACTTTGCTTCTAAGAAAATGGCCCAATAGACGTAT
The DNA here is from genome assembly GCA_039821475.1 of Cyanobacteria bacterium J06632_22. Taxonomy (GTDB): domain Bacteria; phylum Cyanobacteriota; class Cyanobacteriia; order Phormidesmidales; family Phormidesmidaceae; genus CAWUKV01. The sequence goes on from JBCBOC010000011.1 coordinate 17,165, forward strand.
TTTCTTCCAGGGTTCACCCAGCGCACCGTGTTGGGCCAAACGCTTAGGACAGTTCTGGCGGTGAAACCCTGGGTATGGTCGCCCAGTGGCCCGCAACCGCGCACAAACGTTTGTGGCGGTTGCTATAGTACAGCATGGCCTTGTTGCATGAATAGGGCAGCGAGAGAGCTATCGGCAGAGCCGTCCTGGAGTTAGTCTACGACCCAAACGGTC
>JBCBOC010000574.1:0-3337 GCA_039821475.1 Cyanobacteria bacterium J06632_22
AAATTGTTGTGGTGTCGGTGCTCCCCGTGATGCGGCCATGTTTTCTTCATTGAGCTCTGCAATGAGAATGTCACGAGCGGTGCGAGCTTCGTTATAGACCTGAGAAAGTCTAGGATCGTTGGCATAGAGCTGATCGAAAGCAGTTTGCAAACGGGGTCGGTCGATGGGCAAGGGGCGGTTGCCAGCTCTGCCGACGGCAAGGTTAGCGACAGATTCTGTGCCTGTGAAAATGAGCGGAAGATTGGTGCCGATATTCACGGCTTGGGTGGGCGTGCCGTTGGGCAAAAAGGCCATGAGGCGATTGAGCCAGCCAGTGTTGTTGGCATTGCCGGGGGTACCACTCTCCATGTTGTCTTGGGCTTGAAAGTGCGATCGCGACAGCACAGAAGAACCAGACGCATGGACAAAGGCAAGTTCTTTGGACTGCCAAGCGGGCATGAGTGGTTCTAAAGCAGGGTGTAAGCCGAACTGACCGTCAAGATCGAGGGCACTTTCTGATGCATTTGTGGATTGACCTGGCGGTGCGATCGCAATATTCGGCCTGGCTTCGTAGTACTGCGCTTCTTGGTAGGGCACTACAATGTTTAATCCATCAGCGGCCCCTCGCAAAAAGACAACAATCAGCCGAGGCGCGTTTGCACTAATGGCCGCTTTGGCGGGCTGTCTCCAGGCCCAACCGTGGGTTCCAATAGCAGTTAGACCAGAAGCCGTAAGCAGGGCTGTTCGCTTGAGCAGTTGACGACGTTTCATAGGGCAAATGGGGGCTATCTATCCGAGCTGTCTATCCGGGCTGTCTATCGGGGCTATTTATCTGTACATCATCTCGGGGCTGCCGAGAATGAGGGCAGGTTGCATCGGTGGGGGCGACTGAGTAATGGTAGCGCGACTTTCGGGAGGAAAGGGATTCCCCAGTGTTGCAATCATTTGCTCAAACGTTGGCAAATTTTCTCTGTTTTGGTTGACGTAGGTTACCGATAGGCTGACCCGTCGCAACATGGCGTCTGGGCTGAGCCAGGCTTCAGCAACTTGAGCGTAGCCGTCGGGGGCCTGGCAGCGATACAGCGGCATGCCCATCTGACCCATCGCATTGATAATTTTGTTGAGCTTTTCTTCACTAGGATTGTTGAGCCCAGTTGCCCGCGCTACAGAGAGAACATATTGATACGGTGTCTTAAACTTTTGCTGATAGTAGGCCGTATCCCAAAACTCATCGCTAGCAAAAAGGGTCGATAAAACAGCGCTAATATCTCCATCGGTTGCCTGGAAACGATCGGCAAGCTGCCTCACCAAAGATGCAGGTGGCTGATCGGCTACAAAGTATTGGGCCAGTTTGTAGCTAATGTGTTGCGCTGTGGAAGGATGGCGAGCTAGCAGCTCAAGTGCGGCTTCACCTTCTTCGACGCCACCACCAGCAATGGGCTGTCCTAGAAGCGTCTTATTGCTGCTGTCGTGACGGTTGGCCATGAACACAAAGCCGCTGCCGTCGGGGCTCTGCCGGTCATGATTCATAATGCTCCAGCCAGTGAGAATGCGAGCGAGACTTTCGACATCGGCCTGGGTGTAGCCACCGTCTACCCCCAGGGTATGCAGCTCCATGAGCTCGCGGGCGTAATTTTCGTTGAGCCCTTTGAACCGGCCTCTGGCATTGTTGCTGTTGGGTGCGGTGTTACGCCAATTGTCTAAGTAGAAGAGCATCGCTGGATGCTTGGCGGTTGCTTCTAGCAGCGTTTTGAACTTGCCGAGGGCATGGGTGCGAATGGCTGCCTGTTCGTAGTGGCCGAGCCATAGCCGGGTGAGCCCTTTGCCGACGAACACATTGAAGTGGTTGAACCAGAAGTCCACCATGACTTCTTGTAGCTGATTGGGGCTTTCAATGGCTCTCAACAGGCGGGCGTGCTCGGCCTGCCTAGAAATCTCTACCTGACGCAGACGGGCGTTGCGGCGCTGCTCTTGATTGGCATTGCGGGGTGGTGCGTTGCGGTTGTAAAGCTGGACAGGAGAGAGGGCCAGGGTCTGCCTCTGATTCAGCTGTGAGGTGAGCGAGCGAGGTTCGCCAGTAGTAGAAAGCTGTTGTTGAATGTAGCTTTCTATGCCGATTTGCTCTACTCGCTGGCGATCGCCGGGCCGAGGGCCAAAGCTAAGTCTATCTAGTATGTGCGTTATCTTTTGCGATGAATCCACAGCCGAACCTAGTGAATGCGTAGCAATCCATATTTAGGATAGCGAAGGGGCGCGATCGCTAAATTTCTCTGAGGGCCAAAAACTAAACTGGACCTCTGACGTAGATGCAGGGCGTGGATGCAGAGGGTGGTGCGCCTGCCTAGAGCAGCACTATCCGTTTTACTACGCTGCTCAACTGCATCAGGAGCTGTGCCTGCTTCCTCACTAATTGCCTACGCTGCGCGGTACCAGTTTGGCGGCAGTGTGATGGGGGGTGCTGATGTATTGTTGACGTCTAGCGGATGGGGGAAGGTGTTGGCGTAGCGATCGCTATCTAGCCTATCGTTTCTCAGAAAAGTCGCTTCGATGGTCGCTGGAATGGGGAGTCCGTCTTTTGTCAAAAGAATGCCGCAGTTATTGGGGTGAATATGAACGCAGACGTGGGTTTGCAAGAGTTTTTCTAGGGCGCGCGAGGCGAGCTGAAAGAAGGGCCAACTCCAGAGCTGATCGAGCCAGTGAAGTTCGACGACGATAATTCGAAAGCGCCTCATCAGGTCGTCGGGTGTGGCGAGGAAGGTTTCGTACTCGTAGCCCTCTATGTCCATTTGGAGAAGGAGATCGGATGGGGAAACGCAATTTGCTGCCGAGGGGCTGTGTATTGCTGATCTGATTTGGGAGTGGGAGAGTGCACTTCGGCTACGCTCAGTGACCGGGTGGGTAGGGGGTAGGGAGTCTTTGACCCAGTCTTCTAGTTTCATGAAGTCGGCGTTGGTGGTGACGCCGATGTATTTGGGGGTGAAGTGGAATAGGGGATGGGTATCGGCAGGCTGAGTGACAGACTTATCGGCTAAAAAGACTGGGATGCCCCGTTCGGCGCAGTCTTTTTCGAATCCGGAGACTGCGCTGACGCCAGGGGAAAAGCAAGCTGAGATGCCTGCGAGATCGTTTGGGATGAGGTAGCCGCCATCGCCCTCTGGCCCTAGGCGAATGAGCCCTTTTTCGACAGTGCGAGGATGGAGCGTGTTTATTAGGTTTTGAACGTCAGCTTTTGGGGTAGCCGTGCTAGGAAAGATGTGACCAGGCCCCAGGGCTCGGATGGCTATCTTCTTCAGAAGCTGTTTCATTGAAGGCTATCGCAGGACTCTTGTATTGCTAGTGTATTGCTAGAATGGGCCCT
>JBCBOC010000786.1:0-2077 GCA_039821475.1 Cyanobacteria bacterium J06632_22
AAACGGGTGGGAAAATCTGGTCAATCGTCTCTACAGTCCCAACCACGAACTCGACATTGCCATCGTCGGTAAATACGTCAGCTTGAATGATGCGTACCTATCTGTCGTCGAATCTCTCCGCCATGCAGCCATTGCCGTCAACGCGGAGCTGAAGGTCCGCTGGATTAGCTCTGAAGATATTGAAACCGATGGCCCGGAAGCACATCTATCCGGTGTTGATGGGGTCGTTGTTCCGGGTGGCTTTGGCAGCCGCGGCATCGACGGTAAGATTCAGGCCATTGAATATGTTCGACACAAAAAAGTCCCCTTTTTGGGGCTCTGCCTCGGGATGCAGTGTGCCGTGGTGGAATGGGCGAGAAATATTGCCCAGCTGGATCGGGCCAACAGCTCTGAAATAGACCCCGAGACTGACAATCCAGTCATTAACCTGCTACCCGAACAGGCCGATGTAGTGGATCTGGGCGGGACCATGCGATTGGGTCTGTATCCCTGCCGTTTAGATACCTCCACCCTGGCCTTTCGGCTTTACAACAAAGAAGTCATTTACGAGCGCCATCGCCACCGTTACGAATTCAACAACGCCTATCGCAATCTCTTTTTAGAAAGCGGCTACACCATTAGCGGTACGTCACCCGACGGTCGCCTGGTAGAGATTATTGAACTGCCGGATCATCCCTTCTTTATCGCCAACCAGTTCCATCCTGAATTTCAGTCTCGGCCTAATGCACCTCACCCACTGTTCTTAGGATTTGCCGAGGCTTCGCTACAGCATGGCGGTAAACTGCCGTCTGAGCCGCCTACGGTTTTACCCATTTCTCTTGAGACCGCAGCCAGCCCCTCCTAAAAAGCCATCGCCTGCCCGATTCACTAACCTACATTGGTCAGGCGATTCCACAGGTCGTAGCTCAGCCCGTCCTTTTGCACAATGTAGGTCCCTGCCTTCACCGTCATACCATCAGTGCCAGTAAACTCTCGACGCTTAATGTCGTTCAGGTTGATATAGGTTTCGTCCGGCTTCAGCGGTGCGCCATCGGGCAGGATCGGCACCTGCCGCAGCTCAACGCTGCTCAGATTGACGAGTACGTCATGCAAGACCTGGATGTCATAGGCCGTTTGCGCCAAGGGACTGGGCTTCAGCTCCGCGGCCGGGTTAGGGCTCAAGTCACTCTGGCCAGCCATTTCTTGATCAAACGTCCCAGTATTGGGATTGGGTTGCCCCGTTTCCGATTGGGTTGCCATGACAATTCCCTAGATATTTTGCTCCAGTATATAAATTCACTGCGGAAACGTACCGTTACGGAGGCGGAGTCACGGGTCTCTTAGTGCATTCGTCGCGTTGCTAGGGACAGACCTCAACACTGAGCGCGTTGAGATTGGCGCCTCGCGGCCGCAGAGAAGTGTTTCAATCAACCCTTCGACTGCCATAACGCTGGCCCGAGGCGAAACTTAACAATCGGGTTGATTTAAATCAACCCGAACGGGTGCTTGTCGGCCTGGTCCGACGCCTAGCATGGAACCCATAGAGGATACGGAGCTGGACGTACAACCATGTCTGCAAAATTTCGCCAGCAGTTGCGCCAGGAAGCTGAGCAATGGCGACAAGATGGCTGGATTGATACTGAACTATATCAGCGGCTGGCCGAGCGCTACCACTTTACCCACCTTGAGCCCTCCGCCAACGGGCGGTTTGTGGCCATATTGCTCGGACTGGGTGGCATTTTACTCGGGCTGGGCATCATCACGTTTGTGGCCGCCAACTGGCAAGTCTGGCCCCGCTCTTTTCGCGTCGCCCTGCTCATGGCATTGTTCATTGGCGTAAATGTTGGCGGATTTTATCTTTGGCAGCACTCGGCGCTGCGGCGACTGGGACACGGATTACTGCTCACGGGTGGATTAGTGCTCGGTGCCAATATGGCACTGATGTCTCAGATGTTTCACCAGAGCGGACAAGCCTATGAGCTTTATTTTGTCTGGGGTTTGGGCGTCGCGCTGATGGCCTATAGCCTCCGGCTGGTATCGCTGGGCGTGCTGGCCTGGGGCGTGCTGGCCGTGGGTTACGGTAACTGGTGGGTGACCG
>JBCBOC010000400.1:0-4543 GCA_039821475.1 Cyanobacteria bacterium J06632_22
CGGGCCCATTATTATGCAGGCAGCGGTCCCCGTTTTACCCGGCGATACCCCGGCCAGTCTACAGCGGCGCATCCAAGCCCAAGAACATCAGATTTACCCCGCAGCCATTGCCCAGGCTATCGCCCAACACAAAAGCTAACTGAGCAATTAAACGGAAATAGGTTATTCCAGCCTCCGTAGTCCAGACGAGGACAACGACGCTGACAATGACACCCAATCTCCGTAATTGTCCGTTAGTGCAAACCCAAGTAGACCACTATCATACATATCAAGCAGACCTGATATTGCGCAGATTACCGACTGTTCTCGACGGTCACTGCGCTCTAATGAGGCATCGACAGCGCCCCCTTAGATATGCTTTCAGTCCTCTTTGCTGCAGGGCCCTAGCAGTTTGAGTGCGCAGTCAAAGGCAGTTTTCCCTGAGACGCTTAATCGGCACATCTCACCCCGGGTATGACCAGGGGTGTCGAGCGGCGATGCTGTTGGGACATCTGTAATATCCGATAGCCTTGCGCAGACAACTACTTACGTAATGTCAGCAATAAATTGCGAACATCCAACCTTAAACTTAGAAATCCGCCTCTTAAGATGCAATTCTCAGCAACAATTTAACTTGTTCTAACTTAGCTTGCGTTTTTCAGAGCCGTCGGAAAGATATCTTAGCTTTTGTCCGGAGTGCCATTCATTTTCGATGAAACAAGAATCATAAGAGCCATTTGGGATCCACTATCATGTTCCGTTCGTCCAAGCTTAATCTCAATAACCTAGAGTTTCTCGTCCGCACCGCCATCACGAACGGCGAGCTCTCTCCAGGTGTTGCGGCAGAAATTTCTCGCTATCGCGCGAGTTCACAGCTCTCGGCCGATGCCACTCGTTACTTGGCCATCTTAGACGATGCCATTGCAGACGGCTGCATCCAGCCCATTGGCAACGTTTACAGCCACGAAGCAGGGTAGCGACGACCGACAAACTTTTAACCTTTTAAGGCTTGGCGTCCGTGCGCATGGGTCTGTTCCTAGGCCAGAATTTTCTTCGATACAGAATTTTCTAGACCTGCAACCCAACGGCAAACAACAGTAAAACCGCGAAAGTTTGCCTGATTTGCCCCCGCCACCTTTGAAGGGTATGAGGTCTTCCTGATGTCTCCTTGGAAACTCTATAGCAGCGCCAGTGGCGCTGCTTTTTTTATTTTTTGCCCTTCTATGCCCTAGGACACGGTTCAGAAAGACCAACAAAACCTAAAATAAAAATTAAGTTTTATGGTGTAGCCGTTGCCATCAAGGCGCTTTTTTAGGGTTTGAGCACGATGGCAGCCCCTTGAAGCCCATATCAGGGACGCCCATATCCGGCCCTAAGCACCCTGACCAGCCCTAGGCAAGATGGCGGACGCTATAGTCTGCTCCGCCGCAGAGCAGACGAACACAAATACGCACCGTACAGCGGGTGCAATTGCCCCTCGAAGCACCCAAGCACTCGTCTTCTCGATCTACGTCCTCTCAATCACCGTTGGTACCGGCCCCGGAGCCTATCCAACCGTTCTTGAGCCCCCCCCTCGGACGTTCTGATATTGATGCCCGTTTCCACTTACCCACCGCTAGGTTAGTCCTTTGAATTCGCTGTTCACCGCCGCTGCATCTGCATGCCCAAATAAACCCCTAACGTTGGCACAGTGGATCCTGTTTTCCAGCGTCACCCGAATGACGGATCACCATACCCAGCGGCGCCCTCAGCATCGTCAGGTGCTGCTGGTTAGCAATCACCGTAGTTTTCTAGACGTCCCCGTGCTCATGGCTGCCCTGGGGCAATCCGTTCACTTTGCCTGTCACCATTATCTAGGGCAGGTGCCGATTCTGTCAGAGGTGGTGCAGTCGCTGGGCTGCTTTCCTTTGAGTTCACCCCAACAGCGGGGCATCAGCTTCTTCAAACAGGCTACGGCTTACCTACAGGCCCAACAGATGGTCGGAATTTTTCCCGAGGGCGCGACCCCTATGGTGGAGCCTACGTCCCGCTATCAGGTCACCGACTTCAATCGGGGATTTGCCCACTTAGCGCTCCGCATGCCGATTGAAGATCTGGTGATTCTGCCCGTTGCGATCGCATCCCATCAGGAACGATGCCAACCCACCGTCCCCCTCAAGCTCCTACAGCTGTTCGACCCATCCGAACCGCTGTTTAACCAAAGCGGCTGGCACCCGGCCATCTTCTACGAACGGGTCAGCGTCATCCTGGGTCGTCCGATTCCTTTAACCCCCCAGCAGCGGGAACACTATCAAGGACGACAAGCCGGCCAGCTTGCTGCCGAAATTGCGGAAACCTGTCACGATGAGGTAAGAACCTTGCTGCGCCAGGGATATTACTAGGCTTTAGCCTGGTCTAGGCTGGTGCTTTTCTATCTGGTGCTTTTCTATTTAGAGAGCAACTTAGAGTGCAACACTGCCTCTCGTAGACTCAGGTTAAGCTGGCCAGCGGGTCTGTTCCCAGTCTGTTTCTCCTGTCTGCCTCCATGTCTGCCCCCTATGTCCGCTAATCCCGATTTACCCTTGACAGGGTCCCAGGCCACCGATCCGCATCCCCCCCTGCAGCTCCTCACCCCGATTACGCCCCAACCGCAAAAGCCCCTGTTTATTTTCCTCCCAGGGATGGACGGTACGGGCCAGCTCCTACAGACGCAGCTGGCAGGGCTTGCCCAGGGGTTCGATATTCGTTGCCTGGCCATCGCAGCCACCAATCAATGGACCTGGTCTGAGCTCACCCGTTACAGCGTGGCTCTGCTCAGGGACGCTATTTTTGCAACCCCCCGGTCTGCGGTCTACCTCTGCGGTGAATCTTTCGGGGGGTGCCTGGCGTTACAGCTTGCGACCCAGGCACCCCAGCTGTTCAGTCGACTCATTTTGGTCAATCCGGCTTCATCCTTGCAACGATTGTCCTGGATGCAGTGGGGCGCGGCCCTATCCCAGTGGCTCCCCGAACCGCTCTATCGACTGGGCAACCTGGGGCTGATTCAGTTTTTGATTCAGCCGCAACGGGTTACGGCGACGGCCCGCCAGGCCCTGTGGCAAGCGATGGCATCCGTACCGGCAGCAACAGCCCTCTGGCGGATCACACTGCTGAGTCAGTTCCAGAGCGATCGGCTCTCCCTCGATCAACTGACGCTGCCGACGCTGCTGCTTGCTGGCCAAGCCGATGCGCTATTGCCCTCCACAGAAGAAATTCAGCGGCTGGCCCAACGAATTCCCCAAGCTCAGACACTGACCCTGCCCCACAGCGGTCATGCCTGCCTGCTAGAAGAGGCCGTGGACCTTTACGCGCTCATGGCACAAGCCGGCTTTCTGGGGGGACACCGAGGGGATCCCCGCCCGTCCGCTGGCAACGATTCTCCTGGCACCTCCCCTGGCAATTCTTTGTATAGTAAGGAAGGATCGCAAGACAGCAGTCCGTTTGTGACGTCAGACAGTAAATTATAGTGATGCGGCAACTTCAGAATTTCAGCCGAGGACAGCTCTGGGCAACGTTTCGATCAGTGTCTCTGCCAGCAATATTGAGAAGCACCTTGGCCCTGGCGATAACGCTGATCGTTAGCCTCTCCAGTGCCCTCCCCGCCCTTGCTACTGGCGTGTATCAGATGCCCGGCTTCGTGGATGACAGCATTTGGGTGGTCGACGAGGCCAGCCAAATTACCCGCGTCACCGAGGGCAAGCTCACCAAGCAGCTGCGTCAGCTGGCTGAGGAAACTGGCAATGCGGTTCGGTTCGTCACCATCCACCGTCTAGACTATGGCGAAACCCCCCAAAGCTTTGCCGACCAGCTCTTTGAGAAGTGGTTTTCTACCCCTGAGGCCCAGACGGGGAACGCCTTAATTGTTCTGGACGATGTCACCAACGATGCTGGCATTCACGTTGGCCCCGGCACCGATGAGCGCCTGACCGCAGAAATTGCCACAAGTATTGTCGAAGAGACCATGAAGGTGCCCCTGCTACAGGGCAACCAATACAGCAAGTCGCTGCTGGATGCCACGACTCGCCTCGTCGCGGTCCTATCTGGCGAGGCAGACCCGGGTCCCCCTGTCATGGAAACCGCTGTCAATGTCGAAGGCACCTTTGCCACTGCGGCAGAGACCGAGGCTAACCGTTCCAACTCGACCACCGTTGTGATCGTGCTACTGGTATTAGCGACGGTAATCCCCATGGCGACCTGGTGGTGGTACCAGTCGATGGGTGGCTAACGTTGACACTTTGCTTAGGACAATCCTGGTGCGCAAGTGCCCAGTATTGGAGCCAAGTGGCCCGCCGTCATGCACAAACCCCAAAAAAGGGCCTTTGTGGCGACGGCTATAGCCATTGGTGAACTAACGAAATAGCGTGAGGGCTTTGACCGTCAGACCGACAAATTTGCCGCTATTCGCCAGTGTTAACCTGACTTTTGAGTGAAATAGTGAGTGGTGAATCGTGAAGTAGCGTTTGGCCTTAAGCCCCTTTGAAGTAAAGGCGTTCGACTATTTCACTACCGCTCTATTTCACTATTTCACCGTCATCGCCGACCCTAA
>JBCBOC010000173.1:0-7047 GCA_039821475.1 Cyanobacteria bacterium J06632_22
AAAACAATTTTTATTGATTTATAAATTCTTGCATTCAATCATTTCTTTAATCTTGGGCTAATCAACTTTAATTGATATTTTATGACGGCTTTTTTGAGCCCCTCAGATTTACTCTGTTTGGTATAAATCATCCGACTCACTGATAGGTATCGCCCCTTTGCTTAGAACAATCCTGGCGCTCAAGTGCCTAGTTTTTGAGCCAAGTAACCCACCGCCGTGCACAAACCCAAAAACAGGGGTCCCAAAAAAGAACTTTGTGGCGACGGCTATAAATTGATAAGCAGTTGCGACGCCATTTTGCTGCTTCCCCATCAAATCAACCACACTCAAGTTGACACTTGTCGCTTGCCTAGGCGAAACAACGTCAGTTTCTAAGCGGAGCCAAGTTGCACCACACTGGCTGCCTTGACATCAATGGCACAGGCTATATTTGTTGTCATTCGGCATAGAACATCAAGATAGTTCTAACAGCGACCTCTTCGGTTTTGGCTAAAGCCTGATTAGATAACAGCGCAAACATCCCTGTAGAAATCCCGCCATCCAGGTTCAAAGCCCGCTCAATGGAGACGACACCGACACCCGCCGCTTGGGTATGTAGACACTGTGCCAGCGTGTAGAGAGACACAGGAGATGTCGTGAGAATAATCAGCTCACGCTGCTCGGATAGGGCAACAACGCTGCGCTTTCTGAGCTTGTTGTTGTCGCTATAGATGCCCAAGACGTTGCCTGGATCCACTAAGAAAGGACCTGACTGCAAGGCGCTCACCGCCCGACTGGACGAAAAGTTGGCACGCGTTTCAAGATTGACCTGCCCCGTCGCGTCAATGTTGACGACACCACTCAGCAGTCCCGACGCATTGCTCATCGGCTGCAACGACTGGCCGTTGAGGATATATAGCCCAATCGGTTCGAATTCTTCACCGTAGTAGCCACCGTTTACGGCTGCGATCGCACCTCGTTTCTGGGCCGCCTCTGGCACCGTCTCATACTGCTGTAAATCTGGCTGATCTAGCAGCTCTGCCCGCACCGCCCCAGGCGCAAACGTCAATACATCTGCGGTAAACCGTTTGGGCGTCTCTTCTCCCTCACCCAAATAGGTAAACTGCACCCGGCGATATTGCCCTTCGGCCTGTGCCACCGCCGACTGCTCCACCCACTCAAACTGGCAGCCCAGCTGCAGCATTGGCGCTGACTCAGCAGGTCCCTGGGGGATCGGCTCTGCCCCACAGCTTGCCAACCAAATTAGTCCAAGGACAATGGCCCGCTTATCCACGCTCTAAAGTTCCCGCCCGCGTAGCCAGCACCGCCTGTAAATCTGACAACAGCGTCAGCGCATTGATATTCTTTTTTAAGACCTTCTTTGAAGCCTTTGGGGTGAAAACCTTGAGCTGACGGTCCAGCGACTCGACACAACCACCCGACCCTAGTACCGCCAAGATGTCTCCCGTGGCGTCGTCCCGGTCAAAGTAGTTCAAGAACGTATATGTCTTACCTTCCTTCAGGATTGGGGGCATACCAGACAGAGCAGTGGGGACGTGACAACACAGGTGCTTTCTATTATGAATCGCAGGTCGGCATCTGCGATAGGGGAAGAGCCGACTACAATGATAGATGGTTCTTACCCCCTGCCTATGACCGTCACCGCGCCTGAAATTCAAGAAGCCGTTGAGCACCGCCGCAACTTTGCGATTATTTCGCACCCAGACGCGGGCAAAACGACCCTGACCGAAAAGCTACTGCTGTACGGAGGGGCCATCCACGAAGCTGGCGCAGTCAAGGCACGGCGGGCTCAGCGCCACGCGGTATCCGATTGGATGGAGCTGGAGCAGCAGCGGGGCATTTCCATCACCTCCACGGTGCTTCAGTTTCTCTACAACGACTACTGGATTAACCTACTGGATACGCCTGGTCACCAAGACTTTAGCGAAGACACTTACCGCACTCTGGCAGCAGCAGACAACGCCGTCATGCTCGAAGACGCTGCCAAGGGTCTGGAGCCGCAGACGCGCAAACTGTTCGAAGTGTGCAAGATGCGCGGTCTACCCATCTTTACCTTCTTTAACAAGATGGATCGGCCTGCCCGCGAACCGCTGGAGCTGCTGGACGAAATTGAAAAAGAGCTGGAGTTGATGACCTACGCGGTCAACTGGCCCATTGGCATGGGCGATCGCTTCAAGGGCGTCTTCGACCGGCGCAAGCGGCAATTTCACCTGTTTGAGCGTACGGCCCACGGCAGCCGTGAAGCCCAAGACACGATAATCGACCTGGGAGATCCCCGCATCGAAGAGCTGATCGATGAAGATCTATATTTTCAGTTCAAAGACGAGCTAGAGGTGCTGGACGAGCTGGGACCAGAGCTGGATCTAGAAATGATCCATGAAGGTGAGATGACCCCGGTCTTCTTTGGCAGCGCCATGACCAACTTTGGCGTGGAACTGTTTTTAGAGTCCTTTTTGGACTACGCCCTCAAGCCCGGCCCCCGAGAAAGTACGGTCGGTGAAGTGCCGCCTACCCGAGAAGACTTCTCCGGCTTCGTCTTCAAGCTACAGGCCAATATGGACCCCCGCCACCGGGACCGGATTGCCTTTATTCGCGTCTGCTCCGGCAAGTTCGAGAAAGACATGGTGGTCAGCCATGCCCGCTCCGGTAAGAACGTCCGTCTATCGCACCCGCAAAAGCTATTTGGCCAAGGGCGACAGTCCCTAGACGAGGCCTATCCTGGCGACGTGATTGGCCTCAATAACCCCGGCGCTTTCGCCATTGGCGACACTATCTATCAGGGCAAAAAACTGGAGTACGAGGGCATTCCCTTCTTCTCCCCTGAACTGTTTGCCTACCTCAAAAATCCCAACCCCTCAAAGTTCAAACAGTTCCGTAAGGGCGTGGCCGAGCTACGAGAAGAGGGGGCGGTGCAGATTATGTATTCTGCCGACGAGTCCAAGCGAGACCCCATTCTGGCAGCGGTGGGCCAGCTTCAATTTGAAGTGGTTCAATTCCGCCTGCAAAATGAGTACAACGTCGACACCCTGCTCGATCCACTGCCCTACAGCGTGGCTCGCTGGGTCACTGGTGGCTGGGACGCGCTGAATCAGGTGGGGCGCCTATTCAATACGGTTGCCATCAAAGACAGCTATGGCCGCCCAGTGCTGCTGTTCCGCAACGAGTGGAACTGTCAGCAGGTGGAAGGCGAACACCCGGAGCTAAAGCTGAGCAAGACCGCTCCCGTGGTGTCGGGCAAGGAGCCTGACGCGATTCAATAGCCCATGCAGATTTATCTGGACTATAGCGCCACAACCCCGACACACCCGGATGCGATCGCAGCCATGCAAGCTGTGATGTCGTCCCAATGGGGTAATCCTTCTAGCCTGCACCAATGGGGCAACCGTGCCGCCACTGTGCTCGAAACCGCACGAATGCAGGTGGCCGGGCTGCTCAACGCCCCCATAGACAGTATCGTTTTCACCGCCGGCGGCACCGAGGCCAACAACTTGGCCTTGATGGGCGTTGCCCAGCGCTATCGCATTCCCCGACATATCATCATTTCGGCGGTTGAGCACTCAGCGGTATCTGAGCCTGCCCGCCTACTAGAAACCTGGGGGTGGCAGGTGACGCGCCTGCCCGTCAACCCCCAAGGTCGCGTGAACCCCGCAGACCTGACCGCAGCAATTCGACCCGAGACCGTCCTGGTCTCTGTGATCTACGGCCAAAGCGAAGTCGGGACTTTACAACCCATTGCCGAGCTGGGACAGATCGCCCGAGCCCATGGCGTTTTGTTTCATACCGATGCCGTCCAAGCCGCGGGGCGCGTGCCCTTGGACGTTCAAGCCCTGCCGGTGGACCTGCTGTCCATTTCTAGCCACAAGATATACGGTCCCCAGGGGGCCGGCGCACTATACGTCCGACCGGGCACGGCGCTCCTCGCCTTACTAAATGGCGGCGGACAGGAGTTCCAACTGCGGTCTGGCACCCAGGCCTTGCCGAACATCGCGGGATTTGGCGTCGCCGCCGCCCTGATTGCATCGGACCTAGAGGACGAAGCCATCCGACTGCAGAGCTTGCGCGATCGCACCTTTGTACAGCTTCACAAGACCCCCTACCTCCAACCCACCGGAGATTTACAGCATCGACTCCCCCACCACATCAGCTTCTGCTTACCGTGGGCCGACGGCAAAACCATTAGCGGGAAATCCCTCGTGCGCCAAATGAATCTAGCGGGCATTGGCATCAGTGCTGGATCGGCTTGCCATAGCGGAAAACTTGTCCCCAGCCCCATTCTCAAGGCAATGGGCTACGACGACGCCACTGCTAAAACTGGCATTCGCCTGACCATGGGGCGGCAAACCCAGACAGCCGATATGGACTGGACGGTGCAGGTCCTGCAACAGGTCCTCACGCAACTTCAACCCAACGCGCCGCTGCCACACCCTCTACCCGCCGTTCTATAACACCCGAAAAATCTAGCGTTACGGCGTCGCCGCAAAAAACTATGATGGAAGAATAGTTTTTAAGCGCGGCCATGAGTGAGATTCCGGCATCGTTGACTGAAGCAACTGACCAGGCTATGGCAGCTACGCAGGCTGCGATAGCAGCAGGCATTGGTCGAATTCAAGTCGAGATGGTCATCCCAGAACTCAAACAGCAACCGATTGCCCGACAGTTCCTGCAAGTCTTTCAGGATTTGAACCTCAAGGTTAGAGTTTACTTCCCTGATGCTGGCGCCGCAGCCCTCGCCAAGCGCGACTGGGATAATCCTGAGTTCGAAATCCGCGGCATTACAGAACGGGTTAGCCCATTATCTGATGAGGATGAGGCGATTTTGATCGTCAGTCCCTCGGCGGTTGAAGTCGAAGCCGTCGAGCAAGTCTGCCAGAATGCCCTTGACCGGCCCGTTATATTACTCAATCCACAGCTTGAAAACATCGCCACCATTGGCATTGGCTATGCAGGTCGCCAATTGAGAGACCGTTTTCTGAGTACGTTGGAGTCGGCATATCATTTCAGACCCTTAGAGGGTGCCGCGGTCCTACGCCAATATCCGGGCCCTTGGCAGGTTTGGAGAAGTGACCATGACCAACCCGAACTGATTACTGAAATGGCCACAAAACCCAGTGGTGAGCAGCTCGATCGCATCCTTTACGAAGAAGCTGACGCAGAAGCCCCCACAGCAACCCAACCTAGAAAGCGCGGACTATTGGCTGAACTTCAACAGTTCTTGAAGGCGCTGAGTCAGTAGCTATAGCGCTCGCCACTTTGTTTAGGGCAGTCCTGGCGCTCAAGTGCCTTATGTTAGAGCCAAGTGGCCCATCGTCGTGCATAACCCCCCAAGCCAGGACCCGAAACCAGGGCCCCAAAAAGGAACGTTGTAGCGACAGCCATATTGCAGGCATTGAATGGCTAGGGACATCAGGCTAACAACTTTCAGCATGACGGCTGTCATATTCTTCTTTTAGCGGCAATACACTGAGCTCATGTCTGAACTCAGAAAATTCGCTTAGGCTCAGCAGGGCTGTCTAAGTAGTATCCACCACACCACGAACAGCAGATTTTACGGATGCTCCCACTGACCTTAATCGTCAAGATAGGACTGCGGCATCTGTTATCGCCATTGCAATTAGCGTCTATTATTGGAGCGATTTTATAGTCTCCGCCGTTTACGTTAGGGCACCCAGTGCGGCTTATCCCGCTGGGCACACAACGGAATGGCGTCGCAGCCTTGTCCTAAAAGATCTGACGGCTGCTATATTTGCTGCGTTCTGATGGTAGCCGTGGGATCATTCCCTAGCACTACGCGCCTCGTGCTGTTGGCGCCCTCTGGCGATCCAGGCCCACCTGCAACTGCTCGGGGTCCGTTCGAGACACGTATGTTGGCGACGGCGAAAGCAACGAATCCTTGCACACCTAACTGGTCCCATGCACAATGCCGATTCGTGGCCTGAGCCCTGAGCCACACCTGTTCCATCAGCACAAGGTATTCGGCGCTTGTCCCCACCCGATAGCGTATTTCTCGGAATAGGTCATGCCATCTGCATCTCCGTCATCGTTGCCCCTCCCTGTGTATAACTCTATGGATGCATCTCAAGACCTTGAAAGCGTAGATTATCCAACAGAGAGCCATGCAGCACTCTCACAGTTGGCCGCTACGGCCCAATCTTTAGAGAGTCTGAGGCATGATTTTGTCACCAGTGCTTCCCATGAATTTCGCACCCCACTCACCGTCATTGCGTCATCGGTCGGTATCCTTCGCGATTTTGGCAACAGCCTCGATCCAGATCGTCGTCAGCTCCACTTTGAACGCATCCAAATTGCGATTCAACAAATCACTCAACTCCTAGATGACATGCTGATGGCCAACGCTGTCGCAGAGGAAACCGTTGACTGTCATCCCAAACAGCTAGATATCGTAGCTTGGTATCAGGAATTTATAAATGAGCTACAGCAGGTCAATAAAGAACGAAAAATCTGCTTAACCACCGATGTCACTGGTTCCCGAATATGCGCAGTGGATGAAGCCCTATTCAGACAAATACTCTGCAACCTATTTTCCAACGCTCTCAAATACTCTCCTCCTGATACCCCTGTTTCAACAACCTTGAGGCTGGATGATTGTAAGCTCAGCGTTAGGGTTAGCGATCAGGGGCGTGGAATTCCCAAACATGAGCAAAAACAAGTATTTCAGCCCTTTTTTAGAGGCAGCAATATAGGGCATGTCGCAGGCCTGGGCCTCGGATTGTCGATGGCTCAAGCTTGTGTTGTCAAGCATGCTGGCACCCTGGAAGTTGATAGCGTAGAGGGCATGGGGACCATCGTCTCTTTGGAGCTATCAGTACCTTCAGCGAGCCCACGCCCCATCTTTAGGACATAAGTCAGTGTTGGAAGGATTTGATTCGTATTTGGAAAGATGCAACAGAACACGTCAATTAGGAAACAGGGGCAGGGTACCCTTCAGTCAGATGAAAGAGCCGCACCAGCCATGAAAGAATGTTCAATATTTAGTGCCATTGCAGTGCGGCATAGAATCTGTTTCGCTAAATCAGTCGGCCTTTAGCC
>JBCBOC010000616.1:0-3131 GCA_039821475.1 Cyanobacteria bacterium J06632_22
AGCAGCTTTGGGTATTACAGAGCCGCCCAGTCACCACACTGCGTCCCATCTGGACTCGGAAAATTGCTGCTGAGGTGATTCCTGGGGCCATTCGTCCTCTCACCTGGGCCATCAACCGCCCATTAACCTGCGGGGTGTGGGGCGACATTTTTACAATTGTGCTGGGCGATCGCGCAACGGATTTAGACTTCACGGATACTGCGACGCTGCACTATTCCCACGCCTATTTCAATGCGACGTTGCTGGGTGAGATTTTTACTCGGATGGGGCTACCTGCCGAGAGTTTAGACTTTCTCACACGTGGGGCTAAATTTCAAAAGCCGCCACTGGGGGCCACGTTGCGTAATGTGCCAGGCCTGCTGCGGCTGCTGCGACGAGAATGGACATTGCCCAATGCTTTTGAGAAAGACCAACAGACCCTGTTTCAGCCTGCCCTAGAACAACTCCAGGCGCGGCCCGCCCAGGACCTGACTGCCGCTGAGCGAAAAGAGAGAGTTGAACAGATTCTTTCGCTGCTCAAACGCGTTACCTACTACAACATTTTGGGACCACTGAGCTTCGCCTTGCGCCAGACCCTGCTCAAGGTGGAGGGTCAACAGCTGAACAATCAGGTCAATCCTGAAATTGGTGCGGTTGCCGACCTGCGGGCCCTGGCCCACCGGTTTCGCCCGCTGATTACGCGACTGGATTTGCCCCTGGATAGCCCTGCGCATTTCTTTGCGATGCTGCAACAACACCCTGAAGGGGGGCCGGTACTAGCGGCTCTGGAAAAATTTTTAGACGAGTACGGCTACCTCAGTGAGGTGGCCACCGACATTGCGGTGCCCACCTGGCGAGAGCATCCTCAGGTAATTCAGACTCTGTTTATCCATGCCCTCAAGGCTGCCCCCCCACCGTCTGAAGCCCCGCCGTCTGCCCCGGCGCAGACCTGGAAAACTCGGCAAGTCCAGGCCCGGCTGGCACTGAAGGGGCAAATTGCAACCACCTACAACCGGCTGCTGGCGCTGCTGCGGGAGAGTTTTGTGGCCCAGGCCCAGGATTGGCTACAGCAGGGCCATGTAGACACCGCGGAGGATATTTTCTTTTTGACCTGGGCGGAGGTGCGATCGCAATTGACCCAACCCACCTTTGATACTCACCTGCGGGCCCAGATTGCGGCTCGACGAGCTCAATGGCAGACGGATCGTGACCTGCGTCCGCCTTACCTAACCTACGGCAACGTTTCCCCGCAGGTCATGCTGGCCCCTCAGTCTGCCGCACCAACCAGTACACTGCGTGGTATTGGTGCCAGTCCTGGTCAAATCGAAGGTGAAATTCGCGTGGTGGTGTCGTTGGCTGCGGTCACCGAGTCACTGCCTGAGGCGGCTATCTTAGTCGTCCCCTATACCGATGCGGGCTGGGCACCGCTGCTGACCCAAATTAGTGGTCTGGTGGCCGAGGTGGGCGGACAACTCTCCCACGGCGCTATCGTTGCCCGTGAGTTTGGCATTCCTGCGGTGATGGATGTGGCCGAGGCCACCCAAAAACTCACCGATGGTCAACGTGTTCGCCTGGACGGTCAGCGCGGTACGATTGAAATCCTGTAAATGAAATCCTGTCAATCAACGTCGCTCAACTCTTCCCTGTCCATGTCCCCTGCTCAGAAAAACTACAAGACGGGGACCCTGGCGGGCGTGCGCCAACTCAACTTGTACTATCAAATTTGGCACCCCACCATCGCTGCACGAGCCAATGTCGTTTTGGTGCACGGACTTGGAGAACACATTGGCCGTTACGACCATGTGGCTGCGGCGTTTACCCAGGCCGGTTATGCCTTTTGGGCCTTTGATAACTTGGGTCACGGTCGCTCCGATGGCCAGCGAGGGCACATCGAGCGCTGGTCTGACTACACCGAAAATATCCAGCGGTTTGTGGCCTTAGTGCGCGAGCAGTCCCCGGAAACGCCCTTGTTTATCTACGGCCATAGCCTGGGGGCGCTGATGGTGCTCACGTACATGCTCCAACGACCTGAAGCGATTTGTGGATTGGTCATCAGTGCGCCGCCGATTCAGCCCGTTGGGGTCGAGAAACCTTGGCTGGCAACCCTGGCTAAAACGTTTTCCCAGGTCCTGCCCCGTCTATCGCTCAATCTCGGGTTGGGAGGCGAAGCGTTGTCCCGGGATTCTAAGGTGGTGCGGCGGGCGCTGGCGGATCCCTTAATGCACTCGGTGGCAACACTGCGCTGGGGCACCGAAACCATGACTGCGATCGCAGCTGCTCGCCGTGGCGCTGGCCAGCTTAACTGCCCCATTTTAATTTTGCATGGTGCTGCCGACGAAATCAGCGATGCCAAAGGTAGCCATGAACTTTTCGAGGCACTAACCCTCACCGATAAGACCCTCCTGGTTTATCCTGGCAACTACCACGAAGTGCATAACGATTTAGACCACGAACAGGTGTTCCGAGACATCCTCACCTGGCTTAATGCGCATCTCAGTGCCTGTCAGGCTAAACATGCTGTCTGAACCCGAGCCGTTTCTAACCCGATTTGTCTGTTTATGTCTTCTCTCTCCTGTGCCAACCTTCTATCCACCTATGCTGCAGCGTGGGAAGACGCTACGGTGCATCCTTTCTTAATCGGCTGCCAGCGGGGGGATATCACCGCTCAGCAATTTAATACCTGGCTCGTGCAAGACTATCTGTTTGTGCTGGCTTTTACGCGTATGGCGGCCCGACTCCTGGCGGCAGCACCTGACAGTCATCTTGACACCTTGCTCGGGGGCATGGTGGCCCTCAAGGACGAGCTGCTGTGGTTTCAATCCAAGGCAGCCGAGCGTTCCCTTGACCTCAACACTGCCCGTCAGCCGATCTGCCAAACCTATTGCGAATTTATGCAGGCTTTAGCCCCTCAGCCCTATGCGGTCCAGGCCACTGCCTTTTGGGCCATTGAGCTAGCTTATAACCAAGGCTGGCAGCGCCATAGCCCCATGCCCGCGCCCTACGCGGAATTTGCTGAGCGCTGGGGTAATCCCGGCTTTACTGCGTATGTCCACCAACTGGCGCAGCAGGCGGACCAAGCCCTAGCTAAGGCAGACGCCTCCACCTGCGCTGCAGCTCAGACACAGTACCTGTTATTTCTAACACTGCCGCCT
>JBCBOC010000490.1:0-3864 GCA_039821475.1 Cyanobacteria bacterium J06632_22
ACGACCTGATGCCCAACCGCGCCAGCGTGGCCTACGTCTATGACCAGGCAAATGACACGGTGCAGCAGGCCGAAGCCGCCTTTGCCCCCACCTTTGACCGACTGATGATGCGTATCGCCCTGGCCGGTATGCTGGGCGGTCAATCCACGAAGGAAATTGAGACGGGACTAGAGGCCGTTCGAACCGAGCAGCAGACCCAGTACACCTTTGAACAGGGCGGGTTTGAAGGGGTGATTGAGCGAACAGAGAATGGTTATATTCATATTTATGTCAGGCCGGGAGGGTGAGGTCACCCTTGAGCCACTTACCGTCTTAAGCTCGCTCGGCCTCAACATTTTCACGAATCTCGTCCAGGGTCTTAATCACCAACCGTTTGGCTTCCAGGCTCCAGCCAAATTTTTGCACGGCAAATGCAACGTAGAATCCAATGCCCGTGGCCAATAGGTCTAGGGGTTGCTGCTGGGAAATGCCAATGAGTAGGCCCAGTCCGCCAATGCCCCAAAAGGGCAGTGCCACGAGCTGCCGATCTCGTTCAACCATTTGGGCCAGAAAGTTTTTGGGAATGCTGGCATCTACCTGATCGCGCACATCCTGTTGCTGTCGATAGGGCACGGCAAAGCTAAACTTACGCCGCAGTTTCTCAATTTTGCGGGCCTCGGTGCTGTACTCTGTCAGCTCATCCTCGGCCATCATTACCAGCTTTTCTGCCAAATCCATGGGGTGCCCCCGCTCTGCTTTTTTATCGTAAAGCAGTGTGACCGACCGTGTCGGGCCCGCCCACCGTTACCAACGCTATACTCAGTTCTGTAGCGTCCCCTACAGTCTTCCATTCATGACCCTTTCGACCGTTCTCGACCGTGCCGTAGCCGGATCCGACTTGACCGCAGCGGAGGGTTTATTTCTCCTCCAACAGCGTGAGCCTGCCGCGATTGAAGCCATTCGCCGAGCGGCCGATCAGCGTCGCGATCAGTTGGTGGGAGACGCGGTTACCTATGTGGTCAATCGCAATATTAACTACACCAATATTTGCGAACAGCATTGTAGCTTTTGCGCCTTTCGTCGAGATCAGTCGCAGGATGGCGCCTACTGGCTAGACTGGGGTGCAATCGCCCATAAAACCGCCGAAGCGGTTCTCCAGGGGGCAACAGAAATCTGCATGCAGGGCGGGCTTAACCCCACAGCCAAGGTCAACGGCAGCAGTTTGGCCTATTACTGCAAGCTGGTCGAAACTATTCGAGCAGAACATCCCCAACTCCATATCCATGCCTTCTCACCCCAGGAAGTGCAATTTATCGCCCGAGAAGATCACCGCTCCTACACCGAGGTGATCCAAACGCTGCGGGCTGCAGGGGTGGGGTCACTACCGGGAACCGCTGCAGAGGTTCTGGACGACAGCGTCCGACGGATCCTCTGCCCTGAGAAGATCGACAGCGCCACCTGGTTAGAGATTGTCGGTCTGGCTCACCGTCTCGGATTACCGACCACAAGCACCATGCTCTCGGGGCACATTGAGACACCGGCCCAACAGATCCATCACCTCAAACAACTGCGCGACTTGCAACAACAGTCATTGAGTCAGGGGCACATTGGCATCACCGAATTTATTCTGCTGCCCTTTGTCGGTCAAGATGCCCCTAAACCCTTACGCCGTCGGGTCGGACGCGATCAGCCGGTCCTCGCCGATGCCCTGCTGCTGACCGCTGTGGCCCGTCTCTTTTTGGGAGAGTGGGTGGCCAATCACCAGCCGAGCTGGGTCAAGCTGGGCTTAGACGGCGCGACCGAGGCGCTACGGTGGGGGTGCAATGATATCGGCGGCACGCTGATGGAAGAACACATCACCAGCATGGCCGGCGCCCAGGGCGGTACCTGCCAGACCGTCAGCAGCCTCGAATCTGCTATCCGTGCGGCCGGTCGCACGCCCCAGCAGCGGAACACACTGTATGCGCCCCTCGTCGCCTTAAGTATTGTTTAAGTTTGGGGCATCTGGTGGTTTACCCTACCCACAAACTGTACCCAGCTCATTACTATTGCATCTGTACTATTGCATCTGTCCCTGACTGAACGGCTCAGCCATAGCCGTTTTGTTTAGTTCACTGGGCCATTTTGTTAGAAATTATCGCTGTTCTCCCTACTCAGCAGCAGGCCAAGCTGCGCCAATATCTCAACCAGCACCGCTCCTATCTAACGGCAGATATCTCTCGCTACGCAGTTGGGCGGCAGCGCTTTTGGTTAGAGCACCAAGCTGTATTGGGCAGCTATGGCAAGCAATACCAACCGGGTAGAAAACTTCCCAGGCTTTGGGCGTTTTGCCAAACAACCTACCAGCAGGCCCTGCTTCAGGCGCAGTTACCGACTCGCGATGTCCACCTTGGGCTCATTGCCTACGGCGAGGTAGGCATCAAAAAACATCGAGACGATACCTATGCTGCCATTCCTGCCGTGAGTATTAATCTGTCTAGTCAGCCGACTTTGTGGGGCTATACCCCTGCTTATACTGGCTTCGAAGCGCGCCAACCCAAATTCGCAGAAGAGGTCGTCCATACGCTGCCTCCCGGCGCCGTTGTTTTGTTCAACAGCAAAAATCTCCATCGAGTTGTTCAGGCTGATGCCGATCGCTGGTCGATTAATCTCTGGAGCATTGCGCCGCGATGCTTTCCCTATTTTGAAACTTACTTGAAGGAGACCGCAGAAAAGCCGTCATTGCCTAATGCTGCAACAACGGCTCTCTGACACTCTCCTTTTAATCGGGCAACGACCTCACAGCGGCTCAACCTTGGGCGTGGTTTCTTGGGCGTGGTTTATTCCGTTACCCCCCACCAGGCCAAGGCAAAGCGCTGGGCCAGATCATCGTTAACGCGCTGGCGGTACACCACCCGCAGCTTATATTGACCCGTCTGGGGAATTTGGCGGAAAATATGCTCCACACTATCGACTTCACTGACCGAAGACCAGATACTGTCTGCCAAATTGTTGCTGTCAGCGGGTAAAAGGTACAGGTCCAGGTTGTTCAACCCGCGATCAGAAAACGACTCGCCGTCATCATAAAGACCATTGCCATTCTGATCGTTGAGCACCACCTGACGCTCCCAAGTCAGCGTAGCTGATAGATAGCTGCCAGCCACCAGCGGCTGCGCAAAGACATAATCCTTGACCAAGGTCTCCGTTGCTGTCTCGGGGAGATCGCGCGGGGGCAGTTCGGACTCAACCGCGTCATAGGCCCAACCCACCGCTGGAATCATCCCTAGCTTAGACTCTCCTACGCTGTAGGCTCCAGCACTGAACTGCTGGTAGGCTCGAAACGCATTTAAATGCCCGGTCCCCAGCTCACTGTGCAGCGGGATCGCCGGATCGCGATAGGCATCGCCGTCTACCCAGGTTTGGTTGGTTTCATCTAATAGCGTCCGCGCCATGCCCAGTAGCAGGCCATCGCCACTGTCTTGGAGTTTGTCGGCGGAGTTCAGCAGCACCGCCTTGGTGACCATGGGCTGTCGGGCATCTAGGGTCCAACCCGCATCCCGGATCTGACGATCGCCATACTCTTGCAACAGTGCGACGGTGGCTACGACGTGGGGGGCCGCAAAGCTGGTCCCACTGCTCAGGATGCGAAACCCGTCTGGGTCGAACATTTCGATGTCGCTGCCCGGTGCCACCAGATTAATCGACCGGCGTGCGCCGACGTTGCTCTCGGGTCGCCCGCCCCGGAACGGTGGAAAGTCCGGCTCACTGCTTAAGTTGGCGTAGTCTACCCGCGTA
Source organism: Cyanobacteria bacterium J06632_22 (assembly GCA_039821475.1). GTDB lineage: Bacteria > Cyanobacteriota > Cyanobacteriia > Phormidesmidales > Phormidesmidaceae > CAWUKV01. Next base: position 3,754 of record JBCBOC010000490.1, read on the forward strand.
AAGCGGCCGTCGATTTGGGTGGAATAGGCGACGTTAATGCCGTTGAAATTATCGGTGGGGATGGGGATGCCGCCGCGTCCCTGGTTGCCTGCGATGACGTACAGCAGTTTG
>JBCBOC010000544.1:0-3537 GCA_039821475.1 Cyanobacteria bacterium J06632_22
GTTTGTGGCAACTGCAATACGATATAGAAGTATCTGTAAGCGATGAAGTTGTCAACTCTCGTCTTTTTTCGGAGCTGAAGCTGGCAGACAACAAAATTCTGTTGATCTAGGTGTTGTTAGCGAATGAATGGTCTGTAATGAGACGCTATATGCCCCCTTGGCTGTGGCAATCTTGCCTAGGCTGGCTTAAGTTTTCTCTTTAGAATAGGGTACACCCAGCGCGGCGGGCGGGACTGCGTTCCCGGCGATGCCTGCTAATGCTAATAGGGCCGTGACGTAGGGAAGCATGGCTAGAAACTGATAGGGAATGTCTAGGCCAAAGGCCTGAATACGGAGCTGGAGTGCTTCAGTGGCGCCGAACAGCAGACAAGCGAAAAAGGTGGAGATCGGATGCCAGCGCCCAAAAATTAGGGCAGCTAAGGCAATAAATCCCTTGCCAGCGCTCATATTCTCAGTAAAAAAGCCCACATGCACCAGCGCAAGGTACGCTCCCGCCAGCCCGCATAGCCCGCCACATAGAATGACGCTACTGTAGCGAACGCGAGAGACTGAGACGCCAGCTGTATCGGCCGCTTGGGGCATATTTCCGACGGCCCGCAACGAGAGTCCCCAGTGGGTATAGAACAGAATGTAGGTGCTCAGCGGCAACAAAAGCATTAGTAGATAAAAGAGAATATCCTGATGGAATAAAATGCCGAAGAGGGGGATATTTGCTAGGGCAGGAATGCGAAGAGGCGCAATGCTGGGCAGTTCTACTGTGCCTGTGTCAAATAAAAGTCGGGCGCCGTAAGTGGTGAGTCCGGCCGCTGTTAAATTAATGGCTAGCCCAGACACGAGCTGGTTGACCCTGAGGGTGACGCACAGATAGGCGTGTAGTGCTCCGACCCCAGCACTGGCAAGGCAAGCGAATGCGATCGCAACCCAAGGATTGCCCCAGGTCAATGCCACCGCAGCACTGGTGAATGCCCCGGTGAGCATCATGCCTTCTAGGCCAATGTTGAGAACACCGGATCGCTCTGACAGCAGCCCGCCCAAGGCGGCAAAGGCTAAGGGCACCGTTAAGCGTAGGCAGGCCGCCAGAAAGTCCGCTAGGAAATCAATGGAGGGCATGGGCAATGAAAGGCATGGATAACTTAAGAACTCGGTGACTCGGCAACTGGCTGTGCGAAGCGTTTCCGCCAATCCACCGCGAGGCCAATGGCCACAAACAGCACCATCAGCCCCTGGATGGCGTAGATCACCGCAACGGGCACGGCTGCACTGCGCTGCATCACGTTGGCACCACTGCGCAACACCCCAAAGAAAAAGGCGATCACGATGACCACTGCCGGATTGCCTCGGCTGAGCAGTGCGATCGCAACTGCGTCAAACCCATAGCCCGGTGAAAAATTCTCGAACAGGCGACGCTTGAGGCCCAACACCTCGCAGCTCCCCGCCAGTCCCGCCAGCCCGCCAGACAGCATCATTACCCCAATCAGAGTGCGATTAACTGAGATGCCGGCATAGCGGGCCGCGATGGGATTTTGCCCCACTGCATCGATCCGGTAGCCCCAAGGGGTCATTGCAAAAGCCACCGTCAGCAGTACGGCCAGTCCCAACGCTAAAAAAATACCTAGGTGGGCCTGGGTCTTGGGCAAGAACACCGGTAGCTGCGCTGATAGTGGAACCAGCTCAGAAAAGGGACTGGGGGCATCTGCGGCCTTGAGTGGGCCGTTGACCAGGTAGCTAATCAGGTTTTGGGCCACGTAGTTGAGCAGCAGCGTCGTCAGCACCTCATTTAAGCCGCGCGCTGTTTTGAGGTAGCCGGCAATCGCCCCCCATAGCCCGCCTAGGGCGAACCCACCCAGCAGCGCCAGCGGCAAATGTAGCACCAGTGGCCAACCGGGCAGGGCCAGTCCTACCAGCAGACTCCCCAGCCCACCCATGTAGATTTGCCCCTCGCCGCCCAGGTTAAACTGCCCGGCCCGCAGCGCCACCAGCACCCCCAGACTCACCAGTAGCAGTGGTGTGGCTTTGGTCAGGGTATCGGCAAAGCCAAAGTAGGTGGTTAGCGCCTGTTGAAACAGCGCCCCATAGGCTGCCAGCGGATTAGCCCCCGCCAGCAGCATGAGCAAAGCGCCTACTAGCAAGGCGGCGATCACCGCTAATAGTGGCGGCAGGGCTGCCAGGACGGTTGTTCTCAGATTAAATGTTTTAGTGAACGTGCCGGTCATCGACTGCCCCCAGCCATGAGCAGGCCCAGCGTTTCTGCGGTCGCCCCCTCGGCATCCATGACGTCTACCAGTTTTCCCCGATAGATCACACCCAGTCGATCGCTAATGGCCATCACCTCGTCTAGCTCAGTGGAAATATAGAGAATCGCGGCCCCCCTGGCCCGTTGCGCTAATAGGCTCTGTTGCACCGCGGCCGTGGCGCCAATATCGAGCCCCCGGGTTGGCTGCATGGCAATAATTAGCGCGGGGTTACCCGCCAGTTCCCGAGCCAAAATGACTTTCTGCTGATTGCCGCCAGACAGCTGATGGGCTTTAATTTGCGACCCCGTGGTTCGAATGTCAAAGGCTGTAATAGCCTGTTCGGCCCGTTCACGAATCACGCTAGAGCGCAGCAGCCAACGTCGACAGAACGGCAGACGGCTAAACGCCCTAAGAATCAGGTTGCGGGCAATGGAAAAGCTCAGGACCAGCCCCTGTTTTTGCCGGTCCTCAGGAATGTAGGCCAGGGCCTGCCGCTCCGACACTTGAATGTGGCCCTTTTGTAACGGGAGCAAGCCTGCGATCGCATCTGCCAGTTCCCGTTGCCCGTTGCCGTCTACCCCGGCAATTCCTAAAATCTCCCCAGCCCGTACCTGCAAAGACAGTCCTTGCAGTGCTGGCGTCTGCCGCTCGCTGAGGGCCCAAATATGGTTTACCGTGAGAACAACTTCGCCGGTAGGCTGAGATGGGGGTCGAGTATTAATATCCACTGCTCGGTTGACCATCATCTCTGCCAATGCCCTTCTGTTGGTGTCAGCGGTCGGCACCGTTGCCACGACTTGGCCTCGCCGTAAAATCGTCACGTTGTCACACACGGCCATCACTTCATCCAGCTTATGGCTGATAAAAATCAGCGTATGGCCTCGGCTGGCGAGCTGGCGTAACACCTTTAAAAAGGCCGTAATCTCTGCTGGAGCCAGGACAGCAGTGGGTTCGTCAAGAATCAGAATATTGGCTTGTCGATAGAGCACCTTTAGGATTTCGACCCGCTGCTGAACCCCGACAGGTAGATCTCCTACCCGTGCCATGGCAGGCACTTCCAATCCGTAGGTTTGCCCCAGTTCTGTGACTGCTTGGGCCTGCGATTTCAGATCCAGTCGCATCCCACTCGCCTGCCCCAGAATAATGTTCTCTGTCACCGTGAGCTGGGGCACCAACATGAAGTGCTGGTGAATCATCCCAATGCCCAATCGGATGGCATCAGCAGGCGAATGAATGTTCACCTGCTGCCCTTCGAGATAAATCCCTCCACCATCCGGTTCGTACAGACCCGATAGAATATTCA
>JBCBOC010000114.1:0-8440 GCA_039821475.1 Cyanobacteria bacterium J06632_22
ATACAGCATGTAGGGCGCTGTATTGCCCTGGAGTGCCAGCATTTTGTCAAAGCTAAAGACATAGTCACTGGTGCGATTTTGGCTGAGGTCAGCATATTTCACCGCACCGATGCCCACCGTCTCCGCCACGGTTTGGACAAAGGCATCAGATTCCGTACGGTCTTCGGCCTGAATCCGAGCCTCCAGATCAGCCCGCGATCTCGCTACCGCCTCGTCGAGTAAGTCCTGTAGCTTCACCGTCTCGCCGGACCGAGTTTTGAATTTTTTACCATCTTCTCCCTTGACCAAGCCAAAGGGGACATGGGTCAACACCACGTCCTCCGGAATCCAGCCCGCCCGGCGAGCCACCTGGAACACTTGGGCAAAGTGCGTTGCTTGCCCGGAGTCCGTAATGTACAAACAGCGCTCTACGCCATCTTTTTGAGTGCGATAGCGAATCGCCGCCAAATCTGTGGTGGCATAGTTGTAACCCCCGTTAGATTTTTGAATGATCAGCGGCTGCGGATTGCCATCTTTGTTGCTAAACCCGTCTAGAAAAACAACTTGAGCCCCTTGGTCTTCTTCTAACAAGCCCAGGGTTTCTAAATCGGTCACAACCCCCGGCAACAGGGGATTATAAAAAGACTCACCGCGCTCGTTAGTTTTGATATCGAGACGATCGTAGATTTTTTGGAACTCTTTTCTAGACTGTTCACACAGGGTTAACCAGGCCTGCCGGGCGTCTGGATCGCCAGACTGAAGGGCCACCACCGCATCCCGAGACGTTTGCTTAAAGGCTTCATCGTCGTCGAAGCGCTTTTTAGCCTGCTTGTAAAACGCCACCAGATCGCCAATATCAACCGTAGAGTCTGCTTGGGCCGCCTCTGGACACACCTCCCGCAAATGGGTAATCAACATGCCAAACTGAGTGCCCCAGTCGCCCACGTGGTTGAGTCGCAGCACGTCGTGCGCTAGAAACTCGAGAACCCGGGCAATGCTATCGCCAATAATAGTCGAGCGTAGATGCCCCACATGCATTTCTTTAGCAATATTCGGACTCGAAAAATCGACAATGATGTTTTGCGGCTGCTTAGCAACGGCAACACCTAAGCGAGCATCGGCCTGCATCGCCTGAAGCTGCGTTTCTAACAACTCGGCTTTGAACTTGAGGTTGATAAAGCCAGGTCCCGCGATTTCAGGGGGGTCACAGAGGTCTGCCACATCCAGCTGCGCCACGATCTGGGTTGCGATCGCACGGGGCTTGTTCTTTAGAGGCTTTGCCAAAGACATGGCAACATTGGCCTGGTAATCGCCAAACTTCGGGTTGCTCGTGGGCACCAGGACCGGATCTATCGTGGCAAAGTCATCCCCAAACGCTGCCGCTAGCGCAGCCTGCAGTCGGGCCTTTAGGTCTTCAATCGTCGAGAGCATGGCAGCGGGCGTAAGCGATAGACAACGGACTCAATAGCATCATATACGTCCTATCGTCCTATGGCCCATTCGTGCCGCAATCGTGGCCCTAAGCCAGAACCGGGAAACGGGCCTGGTAATCGACCTCGGACAGCAAATGATCAGTGTGCTCAATACGATCTAAAAATAGTGTGCCATTGAGGTGATCGAACTCATGCTGAATAATGCGGGCGACAAAGTCTGAGAACACCCGTCGCTGCGCGCGACCTTGCCGGTCCAAATAGGTGACCTCAATCTGCTGCGCTCGCCGCACCTGTCCCCGCCAGCCTGGCACGCTCAGACAACCTTCCCAGCCCAGCGCAGTGTCCGCCGAGGTCGCCGTAATGGCAGGGTTGATTAGGGCTGTGGGTGTCATCAGCGGCGCGTCAGGGTAGCGCGCATTCGGCCGCGAAGCCACCACAAAGAGCTGGCGACGGATACCCACCTGGGGTGCAGCAATGCCCACACCGGATCGAGCCGCTGCCGTCACCATCAGCTGATCGATGAGTTCCTGAATATCAGAATGGGCCGGATCGGTCACAGGTTGCGATCGCACCCTAAGCCCCCGATCCCCGAGACGTAGAACCTCGCGTGCTACTACCACATTATCTTGACTTATTTCGCTCAATTTCTGGGCCATTGCGACTCACGGTCAGATGTTTAAACTTTATCTTTATCTGAGGGCTTCATGCTTTGAGTTACGTTGGTTTAACAGCTCAATAAGGAGCGCTCAGCACACCCGAGTTAGTGAAGCTGTTGTTTAAGTCACATTCTCAGCAGGGTGCTGTGTCTTATGTTCAATAAACACTAATCTCGAGCGCTTGCCCACAAGTAACGGTCCATAAGTAACGGTCCACAAACCTAGTTCTACAGACCGATAGAACCAATCAGCGCCACCACCTGTATGCGTCGTCCAGGAGAACAGGAAATCGTGCATCCGACCATACATCCAGACAACGGACAGCCATCCCACGCTACATCTAGTAGCCTAGTAAAACCTTACAGACAGATACGCGCTTAAGATTTGTATCGGTTAATGCATAATGCAGCGTTTCATCCGGCAGGCCACGGAAGAGTCGCTTAGCATGAAGGTCGCCCGTCAGGTCGCCCACTTACAATTTGTGCCCAACAGCATTTGTGCTCAACAGCCTTACGCTCAGTCACGGCACTTTTCGGAAATCGTCCATCAAAGCAGGGGTCAACGGAGGTAGATTGTGGACAAATCAGCAGGAGTTTGGAATCAGGTTCTGGAACGCTTGCAGGGCCACCTCAGTGGCCCGACCTTCGAGACATGGATCAAGCCTGCTCAGGTCGAAGAATTAACCGACTCCCGCATCACCCTGTCTACGCCGAATCCTTTCGCCCGTAATTGGCTGCAAAAGCACTACATGCAAACCTTGACAGAGGTAGCGACCGACGTCATGGGACACGCGGTTGAGATCGTGGTCACCGTCAAGGATATGACCCCAGGGAGTAATGGCACTGCCGACATTAGCTGGCCCTCTCCCACCTCCCCAGCCCCACAGCCCGCGTCAGACCCAGCCAATAATGGCAACTGGCGCTCTAAGGGGCCAGACCTGAATCCCAAAGCGGTCTTTTCTCGTTTCGTCGTGGGTGCCAATAATCGTATGGCCCATGCAGCTGCCCTTGCCGTCGCCGAAGCCCCCGGTCGAGAATTTAACCCCCTGTTTGTTTGTGGGGGGGTCGGACTCGGCAAAACACACCTGATGCAGGCCATTGGTCATTACCGCATTGAGATCAACCCCAATGCGCGGGTGGCCTACGTCTCCACAGAGCAATTCACCAACGATCTCATCACCGCCATTCGTCGGGACAGCATGCAGCGCTTTCGGGAGCAGTATCGAGCGGTCGATGTCTTGCTGGTAGACGATATCCAATTTATCGAAGGTAAGGAGTACACCCAGGAAGAGTTTTTCCATACCTTCAATACCTTGCACGAAGCTGGCAAACAGATTGTGCTGGCATCCGATCGTCCCCCCAATCAAATTCCTCGCTTGCAGGAACGGTTGTGCTCCCGCTTCTCGATGGGGTTGATTGCTGACATCCAATCCCCCGACTATGAAACCCGTATTGCCATTCTGCAAAAGAAGGCGGAATACGAAAATGTTCACCTCGACCGCGAAGTAATCGAGTACATCGCGGCCAACTATACCTCCAACATTCGTGAATTGGAGGGGGCGCTGATTCGAGCGATTGCCTACACGTCCATTTCAGGACTCCCCATGACCATCGCGAATCTAACCCCAGTCCTCAACTCACCGACGGAGAAAATTGAGGCCTCCCCCCAATCGGTCATTAGTGCGGTATCAGAAACCTTCGGGGTACCTGTAGACGATATCAAAGGCAACTCCCGTCGTCGCGAAATTTCCCAGGCTCGGCAGGTCGGCATGTACCTAATGCGTCAGCACACTGACTTGAGCCTGCCCAAAATTGGCGAGGTCTTTGGCGGCAAAGACCACACGACCGTTATGTACAGCTGCGACAAGATCTCTCAAAAAATCAAGCAGGATCTGAGCCTGTCACAGACCATTCGCCAAATTAGCGATCGCATCAACCTCAGTAGCCAAAGCCGTTAGTCACTCAAGCTAGCGCCGCTATTCTCAATTGCCTTGGCGGCCCCATACGACACCGTTACGGCAGGATAGGCCCTTTAAGGCGCGTCTTTGCCGGTCAATTGGGCGGTCAAGCCCCTAGGACGGGAATAAGCTTGCAAGTGGCGAGCGCTATATCCAAATCTCCCGATGGTTGAGTTGCTCAGCCATCGGGAGATTTGTTATGGCGTCGAGTCGTCCACAATCACACAAAAATCTGTGTGGCGATGGCAAAAACGTCATCATATTCCCACCGAGCGGCTCAACACCCAGCCCATTCGGGCGAAGTTCATCCCTGCAAATATAAAGATTCGTGTAAATAATTTAGAACGTTTGAACTGTTTTACCTGTGGAAAACCTATTTTTTCTGTGGAAAACGTGTTTATAGCTCGGGGAAAACTGACATCGATATGGGGAAAAAAGTCAGGCCCCTCTAGGACTTGTGGAATACATCCCTAGTTCTCCACAACTTTTCCACAGAGTAAATTCACCGAAAACGCTCGCCTAGCCTTAGGCCTACTCCGTTCTCCACAGTTTCCCCAGGCTCTACTACTACTACTTATATAAGTTTAAACAGATTAGATAGAGAAGAAGACCGATCAGAAAAATGGATAGACCTTTTGGTTTTGCATCGGTCGATCAGGGTGCTAGGATTGGCATCCATTAGCCCAGTCCATGCAAGCTCCCATGCAATTCGTCTGTTCTCAGAGCGATCTCAGCACCCAGCTTTCCCTCGTGAGTCGGGCAGTGCCGTCACGCCCTAATCGACCGGTTCTGGGTAATGTCTTGGTTGAAGCCCGCGTGGACGCCCAGCAGGTGACGCTGACAGGGTTTGACGAAACCTTAGGCATTCAGACCCGATTCCCGGCGCAGGTATCCGTAGATGGTGCGTTAACGCTGCCGGCTAAGCTCCTCAGCGATATTGTGTCGAAGCTGCCTAACGAGGATCTGGAGCTCATCGAAGATGAATCAGAGCTGGTCGTCACCCTCAAGAGCACATCGGGTGAGTATCAGGTGAGAGGGCTTTCGGCAACGGATTATCCAAGTTTGCCCACCGTTGAATCGGGTCAAGCCGCTCAAGTCTCGGCTGAGGTTCTGCTAGAAGGGTTACGGGGTGCGCTCTTTGCGACCAGTGGTGATGAAACCAAGCAGGTTCTCACCGGGGTTCATATCGTTGCGGAACCCGAGGTGTTAGAATTTGCGGCCACTGATGGTCATCGTTTAGCCGTGGTTCAAACTGTGGATGGTGACGGGCATGCTGTGATGGATGTGACGGTGCCGGGTAAGGCGCTGCGTGAGTTAGAGCGGACGCTCCAGGCTTACCAGGGGACCGAGCCGGTCTCTTTGCAGTTTGACCCCTCCCAGGTCATCTTCGAGTTAGGTGACCAGCGCATTACCTCTCGACTACTCGAGGGGCAATATCCCAACTACCGCCAGCTGATTCCGCGCCAGTTTCAGCGTCAGCTGACCCTCGATCGCAAGCAGTTTATGTCCGCCTTAGAGCGTATTGCTGTGTTGGCAGGGCAGCGCAATGACATTGTTAAACTCTCCATTGATCAGGGCAGCCAACAGCTGATGCTATCGGTGGAGGCTCAGGAGGTGGGCAGTGGTCAAGAGCGTTTACCAGCCCAGGTCACTGGAGATGACTTAGATGTAGCCTTCAATGTCCGCTACCTCCTCGATGGTCTCAAGAGCTTTCCGAATAGCGAAGTGCAAATTCAATGTAATTCGGCTACAGAACCTTCGGTTCTGACACCTCTGGGGGGGCTAAAAATGACCTATCTCGTGATGCCGGTGCAAATTCGCAGCTAAGGTTAATACTCTCTCATCAAACCTATAAAGGAAAGAACAAAAAAGCTTGATTCAACCTTGATTCGCCATAGCCGGCGGGTACTCTTAAGTCAGCAAGAGATCCGATCTCTTGAGACGAACTGGGATTATTTATGGATTTGGCCCTAGCTGCGATTGTGTTTGGTGCGGTGTTAGTACTCTTTAGCAAAGAAGTGCTGAATGATTGACGTCAATCTCACACAGGATGCTTCGATATATTGATTAGCCCTATGACTGTGGGACCTGAGAGGGCTGAAACCGCTAAGCGTTACGGGTAGCGTAAAAGTCAATACGATAATCTGCGACTTTCACGCCTGTTCGAGCTTCAATGTCTTGGATAAGGGACTCGGGCAGGCGAACATCGATATCAATAATTTGGTTTGTATCGATGCAGTTGATGTGGCTATGGGGTGTGCTGAGGTGACCGTATAGCCGTGCATCAGACCGCTCTACACATTCGATGATGTCATTATCTGACAGCGCCTCAAGATTTTGATAAACAGACGTGTGACCAATTTCACACCCTGAACGGCTGAGGCGGTCATAAATTTCTTTTGCCGATAGATGCTCCTTTGATTGCCACAGGAGGCTTAAAATTGCGCGCCGCTGTTTGCTCAAGCGCATGCCCAACGCTTGGCACCGTGACAGAGCATCCTCCAACGTGGGAGTAGACGGTTGAGTAGAGGCGGTCATGGGCTCTCAGCAGTCAGGTTAGTTCAGAAGAGTTAACGGCAGCACCCTGAGTTGGGTCAGTAGTCATACTCGTTTCCACTTTAGCCCGATCCGCAAAGAATGACTACGGGACCCAGGGCATAATCGAGAAATCCGTGTACACCAGTCGAAGGATGGGGTAAAGCATTCAACTGCGTCGAGAGGCGGCTCTATATAACGGGCTCAGGGCCAGAAACTCACCTTGGCAACAGGGCGCATGCCATCCTTTGCTAGAAGACAATTGGGGCATCAAGTGTCTGGTTTTCCGGGGCGGGTGCTGATGCGGAGATTCCCGGCTGTACGGGCCATCAGTTGTCCTGGACAGCGGCGGTGGAGCTGCGGACACGATTCAAAATGCGATTGGCCTGACTCGATGAGATAGGGTCTGAGACGCTGCTCTGTAGTGTACTCAGCTGCATCTCTGGTGTGGCTGTCTGCGGTGTTGGTATCTGACGGGCTGAGGCTGCATCACCGAGATTGAAATTGAGTGGATCGGTTGTTAGGGTGCTAGAGTCCGCGCCCCTGACCGCTGGATTGGGAGGTGCGATCGCAGTTTCCTTGGGCTGAGGTTCAGGGGATTCCGGGACTGGCGTCGATGCCGCAGACTGTGGAGATGTCCGGGTTGGTGGTGTAACCTCTGCTGTGGCCACGGCCTGCTGTATTTGATAGGCATCCAGAGCACTGGCAATCGCCTGCAGCCGTCGGTTTTGGTCTCGTCGGATGCTCTGATAGGTATTGCCTAACCCAGGCGCATTCCATCGTTGGGTTCTCGGGTTCATGTAGGAATACGTCCTAGCCCAGAGGATAGCATCATTGCCGCTACGACCAGCTTGCTGAGCCTGATACAGCCGATCAATGTAGCCGCCTTGATTGAGGGCAGCCGCTGGGGATTGGTTCGCTAGATCCAAGGCATTTAGACGTTCGACCAGTGTCAGTTCTAAGCCCAGGCGTTGGGCTTTGTTATCGAGGGTTTTCTCCTGGCGAGCCAATCGGGCAAGCTGCTTAGCATCGGCCTCCTCAGGTGATGCTGCGCCATGCTGGTACGAGAACGTGCCCAGGTTCCAAACGCCATTTCCCGGATCGCGATGCCCGTTATAGTGCCGCGTCCGCTCGCCAGTGGCAGTGCGGGTTCCTTCCGCGCTGCCAACCACCCGAGCCACCAGCGAATCTGGTCCACCTTCAAAAATCCAATCGGTGTTGATCGGGGCCGGTGGCACGGCGGCAGTGCTCTCGGTGCCAGTGCTCTCGGTGGCAGGGGAATATACCGCTGCCTGAGGAAATCCCAGGGCAATGTCCTGTGCCGGTGGCGCATCGGCTGTTTGGGCCTGCTCCGTGGACGGCGCTTGGGCAATTTCTACCTGTTCAGACGGAGACGACTGCGGCGATAAAATTCGAGGCTGGGGTACGGCACCCGGCGGCGGCGGCGGTAGCTGAGCCACCCGGCCATCGCTAGGTGCAGCTTTCGTTTGATAGGCCCGAGGGTTGCCTTTACCCGCTGATGGTCCCCTCGTGGGTGGCTCTGTCGCATTGGCTGGAATCGGTAACGGTGTATAAGCCTGCTCGACAGTGGCTGCCGTCGTCGGCTGGGTTGGTGCTGGCTGGGATGATGCCGGTTGGGAGGGGCTGGGCTGGGATTGGGGCAGGTCGAAGGCCAAGCCGACCGATGCAGCCTGGACGGGCTGCGCGGTGATGACGGCTCCTAGGACACTGCACAAACTAGTGGCAACGGCGGCATAACACGAAACCTTGCAGGAGGGCATGGCAGATAGACCGGCTCCGGCCGGTGTGCGATCAGCGATGGGATAACGTTCAAGCGCGTAGGGCGAGGATGACTGATCTGGCTGCTGTGGCGAGTGGCA